>JBEPZQ010000067.1:0-8754 GCA_041640755.1 Thermodesulfovibrio sp.
TACACAATTGATTCAATAGGAAGTTTAAAAATATGTCAGCCAAGGGAAGGTTACAGATTTAGCGTAGATGCTATACTTGTTGCAAGTTTTGTAAATCTGAAAAGGGTTGACAGAATTGCTGACATTGGAGCAGGAACCGGTATAATTGGGCTTATTCTTGCAAAAAAATATCCTGATGCTGATGTCATTATGATAGAGATTCAACCAGAACTTGCAGAACTTGCAAAAATTAGCGTTGAGCTAAATAATTGTCAGGAAAAAGTAAAAATCATATGCGCTGATGCAAGAAATTTCAGTGATAATGATTTTGATTTAATTGTCTCAAATCCGCCTTTCAGAAGACCCGGCACGGGTAAAATGAGCCCATCAGATAAAAAAGCATTAGCAAGGCATGAGCTGAGTCTAACAATATCGGATTTGGCAAAAATTGGACAAAGACTACTCAGACACAAGGGAAGACTTTGCATGATTCATCTTCCGGAGAGACTTACAGAGATTATCCGTGTAATGGGAAAGTATCAGCTTGAGGTAAAAAGAATTCGTTTTATACATTCAAAAATGAATACAGAGGCAAAAATGGTGCTTATAGAGGCAGTAAAAGGGGGTAGGGTAGGGCTTAAGGTAGAACCTCCTCTTTTTATTTACAAAGAAAATGGCGAGTATACAGAGGAGATGCAGAAAATTTATGATGAAATTTGATTTCAAAGACCTTAAACAGGCAACATTAATTAAAAGAGTGAACAGATTTGTGGTTGAATGTAATATTAATGGAAAAAAGATATATGCTCATCTTCCAAATTCCGGAAGTCTTATGGAGTATATGATACCCGGTGAAAAAATTTATCTTAAACAAAACAATGGACTCAATAGGGCAACCCAATGGAGTACAGTTGCAATAGAAAAAGATGGTTTTCCTGTTTTTATTCAATCAGCAATGACAAATTCAATTGTGGAGCAACTTTTAAATGAGTCAAAAATTGAGGAGTTTAAAGTATGGAAAGTTTTAAAAAGGGAGATTAAATACGGTAGTAGCAGATTTGATTTACTTTTATCAAATAGAAAAGAAAAATTGTTAATTGAGGTTAAATCATGCACCCGCTGGGGCAGTAAAATTGCAATGTTTCCAGATGCAATAACAGAAAGAGGCAGAAAACAAATAATTGAATTGTCTATGGCTGACTATGCTGGAGGCGTTTTCTTCATTGTGCACACACCTAAGGTTGATTATTTTTTGCCTGATTATCACACTGATTTAAGCTTTTCAGAAACTCTTTTTAACTTAAAAGATAAGCTTATAATTAGGGCATATAGCATCATATGGAGTAAACATCTTACTTTTTCTGGGATAAAAGAAATAAATATACCGTGGCATATTTTAAATAGAGAGATGAAGGACAGTGGCAGTTATCTTTTAATTGTGAAGCTTGAAAAGGACTTAAAAATAAATGTGGGAAATCTTGGTGAAGTATATTTCAGAAAAGGTTATTATGTTTATGTTGGCTCAGCAATGAAGGCGTTGTCAAAAAGAATCCAGAGGCATAGAATTCGCAGAAAAAAGCTTTTTTGGCATGTTGATTATTTAAGAGAAGAGGCAAATTTTATTGATGTATTGCCGATAAGAACTCATGACAGGCTTGAGTGTGAGATTGCAAGAAGAGTTGAAAAAATATCTGAATGGTCTGTTTCAGGATTTGGAGCATCAGATTGTAAATGTAAGAGTCATCTTTATGGTTTTAGTGAAAATCCTTTGATAAATAAAAATTTTATTGATTTACTTTTTTACTTTCGCATTGACAGATTAAATGAAAAATACAGTCTTTAAAAATATGACGCACATGAGATTAATTGAGATTGTGAGAGAAGGAGGAAAAGTGAAGAAGAGTTATGAAGTGGACATACCGTTTAATAGTGCTTTAAAGTTACTGGATGAATAAAACAAGGAGCGTTTGATAGATATTAGAAAAACGATTATCTTAAAAACCACTCAAGCCAGATGCTACCTAAAAGAATCGTTAATAGAGTCACCAAAGAGCCGACTTTCAAAAATTCAAAGAAACCAATGCGAACTCCGCTTAATTTAGCAGTTTCAACAACAATTATATTTGCCACTGAACCAATGATTGTAAGATTGCCAGCAAAAGTAGAAGACATGGCTACAACAATCCAGTAAGCTTCAGGATTCTGTGCGAGATTAATAAATGGAGATAAAATCATAACCGCAGGCACATTTGATACAATATTACTAAGAATGGTAGTGAAAAAGGATAAAGTGATGTAGTTTTGAAAAATAATGTTTTCAAAAACAGAAAAAAGCTTTTTGTCAATTCCCGTATGCACAATTGCTCCTGTTATTACAAATAAAGAGGCAAAAAATAGAAGAAGTGCCCAATCTATCTCTTTGAAAACTCTTTCAGGCTTAATTCTCCTTGTAACTAAAAGTATTGAAGCCCCTAAAAGAGCAGAAAGAGAGATATCAAACTCCATCAAAGATAAAGCAAGCACTATGCCCATAGCTATTACTGACTTAATAAGGAGCGGTTTATATATTCTGAAATTAATTTTACCTTCTATGGTAAATTTTGAGCTGTCAAACTCTTTTCTGTAAAATGCAATTATAGTAAAGTATGTTATGAAGAGGGAGAAGGTAGAAACTAAAAAAAGAGGTTTCAGGAAGTTTATAAAACTTATTCCAGAGTATCCAGCAATCAGTATGTTTTGTGGATTCCCTATGGGAGTCATTGCAGAGCCTATATTTGCAGAAAGTCCCAGAGCAATTAGATAGGGTATAGGATTTCTTTTGACTAAAAGTAACATTTGAAGCACAATTGGCGTAAACATTATCGCTACCGTGTCATTTAGCAATAAAGCAGATAGATAACCTGATGTGAAAATTATCAGAAACAGAAGCTTTTTTGGAGTATCTGCGATTTCTAAAATTTTTGATGATACGAGGTCAAAGAAGCCTGAGACACTGAAGTTAGCATTAATTATCATCATTGAAAGAAGAAGAGCCAAAGTGTGAAGCTCTATTGATTTGAGTGCATCTTCGTAATGCAGGATACCAGTTCCAATTAGTAAAACTGCTCCTACAAATGCAATTGTTGTTCTGTTCATTCTAAGTGTTGGAATGTGACCAAAGGCTATAGCTATGAGTATTAGTGCTATTAAAATACCAGCAAGCATAAGAAATATTTAAACATGTAAGATATGAATAAAGGCAAGTTAAATAATGTTTGGAAAAATAGAGATAGACAAGCGTCACTGCGAGCCTCCGAAGGAGGCGAAGCAGTCTCTAATTCGTGGATGGTGGTTGGTGCATGGTGAACCCCTCTTCGTCAATGGATGGTACCCCCTCTTCGTCATTGCGAGGGTGCGTCAGCACCCGAAGCAATCTCTAAAAATCGTAAAAAGTAATGCATAAGAAGTGAGACGTAAAAGAAAAAAGAGGGATTGCCACGCCTCACCTTCGGTGAGGCTCGCAATGACAGAAAAAATAAACGGTGAGGCTCGCAATGACCCCTTCCTTTGTCATTGCGAACCTGCCGAAAGGCAGGCGAAGCAATCTCATAAAAAGAAAGTATAGCCTCAGAAATAAAATCTTTTCCAATGTCAGCGAAAATACTTAATTTTCATATGGTTAGAGTAATTTTTGGATTTCTATCTTTTTTGAGATGGTAGATTTACTTCCAGTTTTTACCGGGTTTAGCCCAGTCGTATTTATCAAATGTGCCAATTTGGTACTCATAGGTAGAGCTTAGGGTAAGAAGTTCCTCATCATCACTGTAATATATTACTTCAAAGGGATTGAGAACATCATTAGTCGGTTTTATTTCCATCAACATATCCTGCCAGTAGGAAAGCTTCTTTTTTGGGTCAAGACCTAATTCAGGCTCAACTCTGTCAGGAATACTGTCTCCGTCTCTGTCAAAAATAGGGTCATATCCTGTGGTCCAGAAGTTGTGATTGTTAAGAAAATGAGTGAATTCGTGCATCACAATTATAGCAAAAGTGTCAATGTAGGTATAAGTAAAGAAGTTTCTCTCCTGCAAAGTTTTTGGTAATGAAAGTTTGATTGCTGGTATGGTTATCTGAAAAGTTTGAGGATTGTCTGTATTTTTGCTTAAATTGCATACATTTATAGTTTTGTACTGTGAAACTTCGTAATTATAAAAACCTGTCGCATTTGTTCTTTTGCCACCTTTGATGCAGGCGCATTTATTGAGTGGAACGCCTTCACACTCGTAATTCAGCCTTACATTTTGTCCAAAAGGTTTGGCTGCAGGAGTTTGCTTCCAGTAGTAAAACCAGTTGGGATATTTTCCTTCAGGATTATTTTTCGCATCCCGAGGATAGAAAATCATTATCTCCTTTTTATCTTCTGCAATGCAATTGTCAACATTTACTCTTGCTGTAATTGTCTTTTTACCAAATGCATCGTTATATAGGGGTAAGTCCTGATACATAACCATTATCTTTGAGCCCTTAGGAATAGAAGAGCCTGACTGAGGATAAATAATCTTCATTGTAGAGCCTTCCAGCTCAGGAATATCCCATTCAACATAATCAGCGTATTTTGCAGGTGTTGTCTTTGCTTCTAATTCAAGCATCAGGTTGCCTGTAACAGTCATATCACTGAATACGAATTTGCTTTTATCAGCGGGTTTTATAATTTCAACTATTATTTTTTCCTTGCTCTTACATATTGCCTCTGGTTTTTTAATCTGCATATAGAGCGTCATCGTTGAGCCGGGTCTGCAGCCGGGAGTTGCTTGTGATTTTGTACCTATATGTTGTTTTAGTAAAAGTGAGCCCTTTGTCATTAAGTTTTCAAAGTCTGCCTTATTGAGTGTCCATTTTGAGCCAAAACATCCAGCTTTTGCAGGAATTCTCTTTAAGCCATCATTGGCAAAAAATGTGATCTGTGGTGTCGAAGCCTCTATTGTAACTTGTCCGGAATTAGAATCTATGCTTACAACTCCTGAATAAAAGTTAGGATAGTATTCATTTTTATCAATTTCATAGATTGAATAAGAAACATGGTGAATGCAAGTTTTTGGACTACCGTGACTCCACTGTGCACAGGTTTTACCTATCAGTTTTTCAACTTTAATTTCTGTGGATAAAGTGTCCAATTCATAATCCTTTTCCTTTTCAAAAGCACCTTTCACGGGATCATAGGTATGAAGGACCACAAGATTACCAACAAACCTTTCTCTTATGGAATATGCTAAATCTTTTTCTATTTCACCACCCCACATTACCAACTCTCCACCTTCAACAATAATATATCCCTCAACAGAGATAGCCTCTCCTACCTGAGGTTTGTCATCACTATCCTCGGATTTAAGGGAAGAGAGATTGCTCTTCATCATATTAAACTGACTGTTAATTATCTCTTTGCGACGACTGATTTCTTTTTCAGGAGTAGTATCAGGTTTGGCAGATATCAAATTATCTGTTCCCATAATACTTCCTGCTTCCCTGTTTGCTCTGTCAATAGCCTCAATAAGCTCTCTTTGCTTGTCCAAAAGCTCGCTCATGTTCATAACCACTTGAGCAGGCTCGTTTTGTTGAATATCTGAACCATTGGTAGATTGTGCGAAAAATAATGCGAACATTATGAAAGACAGCGCTAATTTGAGCAAAAAGTTATTATAAGCTTTGTGTTTCATCTTTATTCAATAAAAGTATTGGCACCAAGATAGCCTTCTGAGGAGGGGTCGTTCCCGGGAACCCATCCAGTTAAAGCAGGAGATTGATTATTGTCTTCATAATGGGGAGTATCATCTGTTTTATGTAATCTTCTTGCCCAATTAAAGGCTTCTTGCATACTTATTTTCCCATCTTCATTAAAGTCAAATTCCTGAGGTGAGACTTCTTTTCCTTCCCTATCCAAAATTCTGTCTCCATCAGGAGTTCGTCCCATTAATACAGTAAAGAACCAGTATGTGAATTCATTGTATTTAGCAACCCCGCCATTTCTGGGCCACCTTGCCTTTGATATCTGATTTGGTCCAGCTGCAGACATAATGATTCTGTTTGGACCTCTTAAATCATTAATAAATCCACCACTGAAGCACTGCTCCATTACAATAATCATTGATGCATAGTTTCTTATTTTATTGACTTCTTCAGCAAATTCATCGTCATACATCTGTCCTTTATATGGACCAAGAATAAAGGACTCGTCCACTCTGAGAAGGTCATTTTTATCTTTATCATTATTGTAATCTTCTCTGTAAGTTGCTTCAGATATTAAGTCCTCTGTTAACTCATTATCTTCATCAAACCTTCCGCCATGAAGTCCGGGTTCTAAATATCCATGCTTTTTAAGGAGTAATCCACCACCATGATTGTTAATCATGATAAAAAGCTTATCCCTGCCGGTCATTGTAGATGCAAGCTCGTCAAAAACTCTTCTGATATTTTCCTTTGTGGCTTCAAAGTCAATTGGCATATCACCTTTTATTTTTCCATCTACTGTATTTTCAGGCTTAAAACCATCGTGATAAATAACTCTTATGTTTTGGGCAGGATAGCCTTTTTCTCTTAGAATCTGATACATGGTTAGAAGGTCATTCCAGTAACGAATATGATTGTCTGAATAGTCACCACCACCAGCAATGAGTACAGCAAATTTTCTTCCGGGAACAGCTTCTTGAGGAGATATTTTTTCAAGTTGTTTTATCACCGAGTCTTTTTTTATACCTTTTTTGATCTTCTCAGCAGGAGATTCTCCAAATGGGAATGGCTGTATCTTAGGAATATCTTTATACTTATCAAAAGCAGTAACTTTTTCTGCACTTAATATTTTTTGCACGCTAACTGCCTGTATTACAACTGATTCATTGATGACAGTTTTGGAGTCTCCTTGCTGAGGCTTCCGCAGAATTCCTTTCAAAGATATCCTGTCTCCAGACTTTATATCATTTGAAATCTTTCCGACAATCGGAATGTATGAATGTTTTGGAAGAATCATATTGTCATAGGTTCTTTCAATATCATCAATAATCATAGGAATAGAGCCTGCGTAATAATAGCCTTCAACTTTAACTTCCTTGTTTAGAGATTTCATGAGTTCTGAAGATCTAAGCTGTTTTTTGATTGTGGTTGATGAGTCAGATACATAACTTGGCTGAGCATTTACAGAGATTATTGATAAAAAGAAGCAAAATGTGGCAATAAATGAGGCTAAAATTTTTCTTTGCATATTTTTTCTCCTGAGATTTTCTTGTGGCATTATACAGGAAAGCGTATTAAATAGTCAAAGTTTTTTTTGTCAACATTATCAATTATGGCTTTAGGGTTTCAAACTGGTGGCACTTAAAAAGGTCTCGTGAATCTTTCTTTCCTGAAAGCGTCATTGCCCTTGCTCTGCATCCCCCAAAGCATTCATCTATAAATTGACAACCAATTCTGCTACATTCAAGCTCTTTAAGAAGAACATGTTTTTTCTTTTTCCATAGATTCTCAAGTCCCTCATCAATGTTTCCTAAGGGATTATCTTCAAAGAATGAGCAAAAAGCAGCCTCACCTGTCGCAAGTACTGCAAGAAGATGGACTCCACAGCCAAATCCCTCTGCTCTTGGATGTTGCTCCTTTGTAAATCCATATCTTTTCATTATTTTTCCTGCAATTTCAGGTGAAACCCAAAATTCCTGATTATTTTTAAGATTTCCAAAGACTGTTAATGCATCAACAGTCCATTCACGAATTCCTAAACTTTTAAGCAAATTCTCAAGCTCATCAAATTCATTTAAATTTTCCTTATGAATAACTGTTGCAACTGATACATCAAATCCGTGCTCCAAAGCCCTTTTTACTGCATCAATTGCTTTTTGAAATGTTCCTTTTCCCCTTAAACTTTCATGACCATGAGCCATTCCATCAATGCTTATTTGAATTTCATGAAAATTAAGCTTTTTGAGTATTTCATCATTAAGAAGAACTCCGTTGGTAAAAAGTATTCTTCTTAAGGCAAAATCAGGCATAATATCATTTATTTTTTCAAATTCTGGATGAAGAATTGGCTCTCCACCTGTAACAAGTACCCTAAGTCCTTGCATCTGCTCAAATTCCCTCAAAACTTTTTTAATTTTTTCAAATGGAAGGTCAACCGGTTTAGCATCTCCAACAAAGCAGTGCTTACATCTTAGATTGCATCTCTTTGTAATCTGAAGCTCAATATATCTTAAAGAAGGAAATGGTGCCTGTTTAATAGGTGGATTAAGTCTTTGAACAGGTTTTTCAGTAAGTATTCCCTCTTTTAAGCAAAAATCAATAAGCTCCTTTAGCTCTTTTTCATCAATATTAATGGATGAAAAATCTCTATCATGAATATGTTTAAGTACTGAAAGGGCTTTTTCATCAAGGCAGTAGAGTTCATCTGTTTTAATATTGTAAAGTGCTGGAAATTCAATTAGTTTTATGAAAAAGTTTTCATTAAGATAAAACTTATGCAAGTTCATATTCTGAGAGTCTTTCAGGAATTCTGCAGTTTAGTCCAAATTTTTGCTCAATGCTTTGTTTGAAAGCTTCAATTATGTTTTCTTCACCATGCACAAGAAAGACTTTAGGCTCAGTTTTTATGCTTACAATCCAGTTTAAGAGCTCCTGCTGGTCAGCATGGGCTGAGAATCCACCGATTGTATAAATTTTTGCCCTGACAGGAAGCATTTTCCCAAGAATTGGTACTTCTTTTTCTCCATCAACGATTCTTCTTCCAAGAGTTCCCTTTGCTTGAAATCCAACAAA
>JBEPZQ010000068.1:0-8212 GCA_041640755.1 Thermodesulfovibrio sp.
AATTAGGTTAGACTACAAAATTGAATGAAAAAAGATATAACTTATTGAATTATAAAGCTTTTGATATTTTTAAAGGCTGAAAATTGATGAAGTTGGGTTAAAAAGGCATCACATAATAAGGAAAAAATTTTTGTAAAAATAGCAAATCCTTTAATATGGTTATTGGAGATTAATTAAAATGAATAGACAATATCTGACTCCGACAGAATTAAAAAGATTAGGCATTGAAGCGCTCTCAAAAGCATTAGGTCCAATAGGTATGGTTCGTTTTATACAGCAATTTGAAAAAGGATACGGAGACTATACAAAAGAAAGAGAGCAATGGCTGGAAGAAAAAGAAGTGGAAGAAGTTATTAAGAAGATAAAAGATAAAAAATATGATGAAAAATAGCATTAACCTCTCTAAAAAATCTCTCCTCCGTAACAATCAATTGCTACAATAGCGGGAAATTCTTTAAGGAGCAGTCTCTTTATTGATTCTGGTCCAAGTTCTGGAAATGCTATTTCTGTTGCCTCAACTATGTGCCTGCTAAGAAGTGCTCCAGCGCCACCTGTAGCAAGAAAATATACAGCCTTGTATTTTTTCATTGCTTCCTTTACCTCTTGAGAGCGACCTCCCTTGCCTATCATTCCTTTAAGTCCTAATGAAAGAAGTAGCGGTGTATATGAATCCATTCTTGATGAAGTTGTAGGTCCTGCAGAGCCTATTACTTTTCCGGGTGGTGCTAGTGTTGGTCCAACATAGTAGATTACCTGCCCTTTTATGTCAAAGGGTAAAGGCTGATTGTTATTAATTAATTCAACGATTTTTTTATGGGCAGCATCCCTTGCTGTATAGACATATCCACTAATTGAAACTATATCTCCCGCTTTAAGGCTTAAAACAATTTCATCAGTTAAGGGAGTTTCTATTTTTTTCATAGCTCAGCCTCCATGTGTCTTGCTGAATGGCATTGAATGTTTACTGCTACTGGCAAAGATGCTATATGACATGGATGATATTCAATGTGAACTGCAAGGGCTGTTGTTTTTCCTCCAATTCCCATAGGACCTATGTTTAATGCGTTAATCTCTTGCAAAAGCTCTTTTTCAAGACGAGCATAATCAGGATTTTTATTTTGCTCACCAATTTTTCTTAACAAGGCTTTCTTTGCCAAAATTGCGCATTTTTCAAAATTTCCACCAATCCCAACTCCAACAATTATTGGTGGACATGGATTTCCCCCAGCTTTTCTTACAGTTTCAATTACAAAATTCTTTACTCCCTGAAGTCCTTCAGCAGGCTTAAGCATCCTTAGGGCAGACATGTTTTCACTTCCTGCACCTTTTGGAGCAACAATAATTTTTACTTTATCTCCTTTTACAATTTCAAAATGAACTATGCATGGAGTGTTGTCTCTTGTATTTTTCCTCATAAAAACAGGGTCATCAACTACACTTGCCCTTAAATATCCTTCTTTAACCGCTAATCTTACCCCTTCGTTAAATGCATCCATTATATCTCCATCCTCATATAAAACCTCACTTCCCCACTCAACAAAAATAACTGCAACTCCTGTGTCCTGACAAAGTGGAATTTTTTCTTCATGTGCTATTTTTTGATTTTCAATTATTTGTCTTAAAATTTCTTTTCCTAAGCCCTCCTCCTTCTCATAAGCCTGCTTAATTGATAGGCTTGCATCTTCAGGAAGTTCAACTGTAGCTTTTTTGTAAAGTTCCTTAACTACATTTACAATTTGCTCTCTTTTAATCTTTTTCATGGCTCAATTAAAAACTTAATTCCCTCCCCTCTTGATAGTTTTTCAAAAGCCAAAGATATTTCATCAAGCTTGAATTTCCCTGATATAAGCTCTTTTAGCTTCAATTTTTTGGTTTTTATTAACTGAAAAGCTTCCTTTACATCATCGGGAATGTAATGAAAAACTCCTTTTAGCGTTATCTCATCATAATGAAGCCTTCCTGCATCATAGCAAACTTCTGAACCAGCCTTTAGCCCTCCAAAAAGTAAAACAGTTCCACCCTTTCTGACAAAATCCACAGCTTTAATCCAAATCTCCTTTTGACCTGTGCATTCAATCACTCTATCAAAGCCAAATCCATCAGTGAAATCTAATGGATTCTCATTTGAGCAATAAATTTTATCTGCACCCAGTTTTTCAGCAAAATTTAACTTATTTTTGTTTCTGCCTAAAACAGCAACTTTTACTCCCATTATTTTCAATACCTGCAAAAATAAAAGTCCTACAGGTCCTGTTCCGATGATAAGAATTTTTTCTCCAGCAGTTGTTCCAAGTGACTTAACACCATGTACAATACATGAAAGAGGTTCAAGGAAGGCAGCCTCTTCAAAATCTACTTCATCTGGTTTATGAAACATATTTTGCCTAACAACTCTATTTTTTACAACAATATACTCAGAAAAAGCTCCAAGCATCATGTCCTTTGTTAAAATTTCACAATGATTGAAAAGTCCATGCCTGCAATATGAGCACTCACCACAAGGAGCAGTATGAACAAGCATTACCGCATCTCCTTTTTTAAAACCTTCTACTCCTTCTCCAACTTTTTCAATTATGCCAGAAAACTCGTGTCCAAATGGTCCCGGCATTGGAATTAAAGGATGTCCTCTTAAATAAGCCTTCAAATCAGTTCCGCAGGTAAGTGCTGCTTTTACACGGATAAGAACCTCACCTTCTTTTATTGAAGGAATTGGCTTTTCAACAATTTCTATTTTTTGACGCTCAACTAAATAGGCTGTTTTCATTGTATTTCATCCATCTTCAAACTTTTTTCGTAAAGCTCTTTTTTGCTTAGACTGTATAATTCTGCTACTATTTTAACTGCCTCCTTTCTGCCCTTCCCTTTTTTCATGAGTTCCTTTATCTCATGCAAGGCTTCATCCAAAGATACTTCTTTATGCTTTTCACCTTCAACTACTATTACATATTCACCTGCTATTTTTCTTTCTTCAAGTTTTTCAATAACCTCTGAAAGCCTGCCCCTTACAACTTCCTCAAACATCTTGGTAAGTTCCCTTGCAATACAGATTTTTCTGTCTCCAAAAACTTCAAGCATATCATCAAGGGTGTTAAGTATTCTGTGAGGGGCTTCATAAAATACAAGGGTTCTCTTTTCAGAGCTGAGCTCAAGAAGTTTTTTCTTTCTTTGGGATTCCTTTACAGGCAGAAATCCAATAAATGTAAACTCAGTTGTGTCAAGTCCTGATATGCTCAGGGCTGTGATAAGTGCTGTTGGACCAGGCACTGGAATTATTTCAATATCTTCTTCAATTGCCCTTGAAATTACAATTGCTCCGGGATCAGAGATTCCTGGTGTTCCAGCATCAGTTATAAGGGCAACTGAGTATCCTGCTTTAAGCTTTTGAATAATCTCTTCAGCCCTAACCTTCTCCTTTGCTGACCAATAGCTTATAAGGTGTTTTTTGATTTCATAATAATTAAGGAGCTTAAGGCTGTGTTCAGTGTCTTCACAAGCAATATAGTCAACTTTTTTTAATGTATCAAGTGCCCTTAGTGTAATATCTTCAAGATTTCCAATTGGAGTTGATACAATATAAAGTCTTCCAGCCATTTTACTCTTCCTTTAAAAGTTGTCTAAGTCTTTTATCTGCCTTTATTATATCATCAACATTTTCACCAGTTATGTCCCAGCTATATTCACCTTTTTTGTCTCTATGAAGTTTTATTTTAACAGGTTTTTTAGGTTTTGCATACTGAAGAACTTTGTCTTTGCTTTGTATTGGTGTCTGAGTTTGTGCAAAAGCTGTATTAATAGAGAATAAAATTATAAAGGCTGACATAAATATTGCAAACAAGCCCTTCATTTTAAGCCTCCCATTTAAATTTGTTTGTGACAGGAAATCTCCAATCCTTACCCAAAGACACTGGTGTAAGCTTAACTCCGGGTGCTGCTTGTCTTCTTTTAAATTCTGCCATTTTTACCATTTTCAAAACCTTTTTTACTGTTTCTTCATCAAATCCTTGCTCAACAATTTCATCTTGTCCCATGCATTTTTCAATTTGAAAATATAAAATTTTATCAAGAATCTCATAAGGAGGCAAAGTATCTTGGTCTGTCTGCTCCGGTTTTAACTCTGCTGAAGGTGGCTTTGTAAATACCCTTTCAGGAATTCTTCCTTTAGATGCCCATTTTGCTACTTTGTAAACCTGAGTTTTATAAAGGTCTTTTATAACTGCATATCCTCCAGCCATATCTCCATAAAGGGTTGCATAACCTGTTGCAAGCTCAGATTTGTTTCCTGTTGTAAGAACAAGCCAGCCAAATTTATTTGAAAGAGCCATCAAAATATTTCCACGAATTCTGCTTTGAATGTTCTCTTCTGTTACACCCTGAGGAAGCCCTTTAAATACATCTGAAAGCTCATGAAGGTATTGTTCAAATATATCATCAATTGAAATTTCAATGAGATTTATTTCAAGATTTTTTGCAAGCTGATAGGCATCTTCCCTGCTTTCTTTTGATGTATACCTTGAAGGCATAAAAACTCCTGTAACATTTTCACTTCCCAATGCCTCAGTTGCAATAAGTGCAACAAATGATGAGTCTATTCCACCACTTAAGCCAAGACAAACTTTTTTAAATCCATTTTTCCTCACATAGTCCCTTACACCAGTAACAAGAGCTTTAAAAACTTCCTCCTCAAAAGAGAGATTAAAATTTTCTTTTTTATGCATTGGCAAAGGCAATTGCTTTATTTTTCTTTTTAAAGGTATTTTTACTACTTCAGCCTCAGCAAAATTTTGCCTCTCCCATCTTATTTTTGGCTCTCTCATTCTTATTCTTGTTATCTCATCAAGGTCAATATCTATGACTATCAAATCCTCCTCAAAGGCTTTACCTGATGCTATAACTTCTCCTTCAGGTGACAAAACAATGCTTCTTCCATCAAAAACCATCTCATCCTGTCCACCAACAGCATTCAGATAAGCAATGAAAACTCCTAAGTCATAGGCTCTTGTTGAAAGCATTTTGAGTTTTTTTGAAAATTTGCCTGCATAAAAAGGTGATGCACTAATGTTGATAATCAATTCAGCACCTTTTTGAGCCTGAATTGGAGTGGGAAATGTTGAATGAAAAATGTCTTCGCATATATTAACAGAAAACAATACTCCATCATACTTGTAAACAGGAGCTCTGCATCCTGCTTTAAAGTATCTCATCTCATCAAAAACGCTATAGTTGGGAAGATAAACTTTATGATAAACATCTATAAGCTTTTGCTCTGAAATAAGGACTGCAGAGTTGTAAAGGTCATCTTCTTTAAATGGCAAACCTAAAATTACGATAAAATTTTTGATGTTTTGTTTAATTTTATCAAGAGAATTTCTCACTCTTTTTATGAATGAAGGATAGAAAAGAAGGTCCTCTGGAATGTAACCTGAAAGTGCAAGCTCAGGAAAGACAACAATATCAGGTTCAAAATTTGTAGCTTCGTACATAAATGAGAGAATTTTTTCAGTATTTCCCTTAATGTCGCCAACAGTAGGATTTATCTGGCAAAGTGCTAATCTGACAGTCCGCATTTTACATTAACATTTATTGGACAACATTTTATTGCATCAAAGGCATAAAGTATTCTTCTTTCCTTAGGCAATTTTTCTTCATTATAGGGAATGAATTTCAGATTTGACAGTTCTTTCATTAATTCCTCTTTAGATGGGAAATCCATTGTCTCCTTTACCTCACCGGTAAGAATGTTCATAAGTCTTCCTTCTTCGCTGTCAGTTATAAATGCAAAGGGAATCTGATATGGCTCAACTGTTCTGCAAAAGGCAAGCATAAATCTTTGCCATGAATCAATTGATGCGGGAGTGCATTTAATTGCAAATACTGTTTTCCCATCAAGCCTTATCAAAATATCAACAGAAGTTACGAATTTCTCAGTCTCAGAAACAATCACTTCATAACCTTTATTAATTTCAATATCATTCAGAGAATATCCTTTTTCTAAAAGCTTTTCTACCATGAATTTTTGCAAAAAACCCAAACTCATAGCAAATATCTCTTCCTCTTGCTTTATTATTTCAGCAATAAGAGCCTTTCTTTCTTCAGGGGTTTCAGGTGTTTTCTTCAATGGAATCTCCATCTTATGCCTCCTTATGTATTCGCTTAATAAATTAAATGCTAAATTGTTCGCTTCTAAATCGTCATTGCGAGCGAAGCAATCTCTTCTTTATGAGATTGCGAGCCTCACCTTCGGTGAGGCTCGCAATGACAGGTTAACAAAATATAAAATCGCTCAATTTAATTAAATGATAAATTGATTTAACAACAAATTTCAAATTATAATATTTGGAATGCAAACTAAACTCAAAAAACTCGCAGCTTTCATTGTTATTCTTGGCTTTTTAGTTGTTTTAGCTTACCTGATCATATCAAAGTCTGAGAAAATCCCTGAAGGATTAATCATTTTAAGTGGAAGGATTGAAGGAAGAGAAGTAAATGTTGCACCGAAAATTCAGGGAAGGATTTTCAAACTTTACAAAGATGAAGGAAACAGGGTATCTCAGGGTGAGCTTATTTGTGAAGTTGACTCTGAACAGCTGAATGCAAGGTATAAGACTGCCGTGGAGAATTCTCAATCAGCCTATTACGCAATTTTACAATCTCAGGCAAATTTAATGAAAGCTAAGGCAAATTATGAAAAGGCAAGCAAAGATTTTGAGCGTTACAGCAGTCTTCTTAAGGAAGAACTTGTATCAAAAAGCGAGTTTGACAGGGTTAAAATGCAGTATGAATCAGCAAAGGCAGAGGTTGAGGCATTGTCAAAAGCCATATCACAGACTGAAGCAAATTACAGGGCATCACAGCAAAGGCTTAAAGAGGTGCTTGCAGATTTAAATGAAACAAAGCTTTATTCTCCAATTAGCGGAGTTGTGCTAAGCAGACTAGCTGAAGTCGGAGAGGTTGTTAATCCCGGAAGCGTTGTCTATGTATTAGTTGATTTAAGCAGACTTTATGTAAAAGTATATGTTCCTGAACCAGACATAGGAAAACTCAAACTTGGACTTCCCGCAAGGGTTTACATAGATGCATATCCAGATAAATATTTCAATGGAAAAGTAACAAAAATCTATGAACAAGCAGAGTTTACTCCTAAAAATGTTGAGACAAAGGAAGAAAGAGTAAAGCTTGTTTTCGGAGTTGAAGTCTCAGTGGAAAATCCTGAAGGTCTTCTTAAACCCGGAATGCCAGCTGATGTAGTAATAAAGTGGAAAGAGTCAGCTCATTGGATAAAGCCCAAATAAATCCTGTCATTAAAGTTGAAAATCTTAGCAAAAGCTACAAAAAAGTAAAAGCAGTAAAAGGCGTTTCTTTTTCAATAAACAAGGGTGAAGTTTTTGGATTAATTGGACCTGATGGAGCAGGAAAAACATCAATAATTCAGATACTTGCTGGAGTTTTAAAGGCAGATGAAGGAAAAGCATTTGTAAATGGTATAGATGTAACAAAAGAGCCTGAGAAAGTCAAAGCCTTTATCGGTTATATGCCTCAGGGACTTGGGCTTAATCTTTATGATTCCCTTTCAATAGAGGAAAACATTGAATTTTTTAAAGACTTAAGATTAATTCCTGAAGAAATATTTGAAAAAAACAAAAATACTTTGCTTGAAATCACAAGACTTTCTCCATTTCTTAAAAGGCAGGCAAAAGCCCTTTCAGGAGGAATGAGGCAAAAACTTGCACTTGTATGCACTCTGCTGCATCTTCCAGATATAATTCTTCTTGATGAACCAACAACAGGAGTTGACCCTCTTTCAAGGCAGGATTTCTGGAACATAATACACAGCCTTGTAAGAGAAAGAAAAGTGACTGTTTTACTTACAACATCATATATGGATGAGGCTGAAAGATGCCACAGAGTTGCCCTTATGCATGAAGGAAGAATTTTACTTGAAGGAAAGCCCGATGAACTTGGCTCATTGGATGAGCTCTTTATAAAAGAAGTGTCTGGAGTTTCAGAAATTAAGCCTTTGAAGTCATTATTTGTGTCTGTAAAAACTAAAGAGCAATCTCCAGCAGTTATATGCGAAAATGTTACAAAACAATTTGGAAAGTTTAAGGCGGTAGACTCTGTAAATCTGGTTGTAAAAAAGGGAGAAATACTTGGACTTCTTGGACCAAATGGTGCTGGAAAGACAACACTTATAAAAATGATGTGCGGACTGCTT
>JBEPZQ010000069.1:0-8179 GCA_041640755.1 Thermodesulfovibrio sp.
AAATGGTAATAAAATATGCACCTGATTGAGAATAATCATAATTCTGCAATCGTATGGAACGGCGGTGGTGTATGTTGGGGTCAAATTTCATATTTTTCTGCTTTTTTGAATTTTCCCTCATTCATAGGCACAATCCCTCTTATATAATATTGCCTTGTATTTACATTTTATTAGCCCATTATTAACCGTTTGTTAGCCTTTTCTTTATCTTTTACCAGGTTGTTCCCCAGATATTCGCCACATTTGTCAACCTTATGCCAATATAAATTATTGCCTCGTCTTTGACTTAATTGCCTCATTATTGCCTCATTTTTGCCTCAATTCGTAATAAATTTCTCTTTTAGCCTCACCATACATTATAACAATACTTTTTTCAACAAGTTCCTGAAGGTCTCTCGTGACTGTTTGTCTTGATATCCCGGTTAATTCCTGATACTTCTTATTTGTAATCTTTCCCCTTTCTTTCACATAAAGCACAGCCTTAATTTGTCTTTCGTTCAGTCCCATTTTTCTGAGTTCATTTTCATTAAACCTATCTTTATAAATATAAACCGTGAAATCTCCAATACCTTCTTTCCTTTCTACAAATTCTGGCTCAGGAAGTCCCTGTTCTTTAAAAGGTCTAATCACTTTTAGCGTACCAGAGCCCCACTGCTCCACAATACCTGCATAATAAAACACAGAAGCAAGCAGGGGATTGCGCTGTCTTACAGGATGGTCGGTTTTCAAACTCTCTACAGTGAGAGGGAAAAGAAGCTTTCCGCTGTTCCAGAAAGTTATTTTATCATCATATACTTTTATCTGAATAGGCGAAGTGTCCATATAATCTTTGTGTATGAATGCATTAGCAACAATTTCCCTAATAGCATCAAGTGGATAATCCCAGATATCACGACGTGAAAACCCTTCAATGCTATCTTTTTTCACCGAAGTGTCAAACCTAACATTTAAATGTTTTTTGATGGCTTCAACTGTTTGCTCAAATTGTTGAAAAAGATTTCCTTCTATATCTACAGTGTCCAAAATATCTATTTCAGTTTTAAATCTCCCCACTCTTGTGTAAGCTGTGAAAAAATGCTTTCTTGGGTCTTTGCCAAAAAGTAAAATAGATGCTCTTGTTAATTTGTTATTGTCATCTATTAGCTTCAATTTTGAAAGCATAAGTCTAACATCTTTTTCTTGCTCTATATGGGGCAAGCGTTTTTGTGCAAGCTTTTTGAATAGTTCAATTGTATGAATATCTAATTCATCTATGTCAGCCTCAATTGGCAAACTATCCCATGTTTTTCCTGATTTTTCCAGCAGAAAAGCAGAAAGTTCAAGCCCTGATAATTCCTGAACGGTACTTCCAACTCTAATATAAAATTTCCCTTCAAAGGGAACTGGATAACCAGCCGAATCTATCTCTATTTTTATAATGTCAAATCCCTCGTATTTCTCTTCTCTTACTACCGGTGTTATATTCAATCTATTTCTGATTTTATTAGGCAGGCTTTCAAGGAGTTTTTTCTTTTGGCTTTCAGGAATACCTACAGGCTTACCATAGTCATCTACACCTATGTACAAAGTTCCTCCCTCAGAATTAGCAAAGGCTGATAAAACCTTTAAGTATTCATCACGACAAGATTCTTTAAATTCTATGTTTTGGTTTTCTTTCATAAAGTAATCCCTATTTGCCTTAAAACTTCATTTAGTTTTTCCTCTGCCCGCACCTCTTCTTCTTTTGCTTCTTTTAGTAAGACAATAGCCTCATCAAGGGGTAAAGTGTTATCTTCTCCATTGGTAGATACGTATCTTGATGGGCTTAAATTATAGTCGTTTTTATTAATTTCTTCTTTGGTGGCAATCTTACTTATTCCCTCCTCTTCTTTAAAATTAGAAAAAAAAGAAGCAATTTTCTTAATAGCCTCATCGGGAATGAAATTTTTCGGCCTTCCTTTTTCAAAGAGTTTAGAGGCATTGATAAGAAGAACTTTATCTTTACGCTCAGGCTTTTTATTTTTATTGATGACGAGAATAATCCCTGCGGAAGTAGTGTTATAAAACAAGTTTTCAGGAAGTAAGATAACCGATTCAATAAAATCGTTGTCAACAAATGCCTTTCTAATATCTCTTTCACGGTTGGACCCTTCATTGCCTGAACCTCTGGAGACTGATCCAGTATCTAAGACCACAGCCATTCTACCCTTTTCATTTAGAGAGGCAAACATATGCTGAATCCATCCCCAGTCTGCAGAACTTAAAGGAGGATAACCGTAAATAAACCTATTATATGCATCATTTTCATAGGTACTTTGTGGAAAATTTTGATTCCACATGGGATTGGCAACAACGATATCAAATTTTCTTAGTGAACCATCAGGATTTAAAAAGGCAGGTCTATTCATCGTATCGCCCAAAGCGATATTTGCCTCCATACGATGAATGAAGGCATTCATCTTTGCCATGGCATAGGTGCCATGTAACACCTCTTGTCCATAAAATTTAAGTGGCTTAATCTTTGGATCATTCCCATATTTTTCTTTAAACCGTAAATAACACTTAATAATGAGTCCACCAGAGCCAAGGCAAGGGTCATAGACCTCTTCCCCCTCTTTTGGATCCACAATATAGGACATTAAAATTGCTACTTCTCGGGGTGTATAAAATTCTCCAGCGCTCTGACCTGAACCTTCTGCAAATTTTCTTAAAAGATACTCGTATGCTCTGCCTAAAATATCAGGCTCTACATCATTAAGTCCTAAACGATATTTGCTCAGAGTATCTATAAGGAGCTCTAGTTTATCATCACTTATAATCCTCTGACCTGCTGCAGTTGCGTTATAATCAACAATATCAATAACTCCCTCAAGTTTAGGGTTTAGTCTTGCAATCTTTCGTGTAGCATCGGTGAGGTGTTCGCCGATTTTTGTGCTTTGCATTCTAATATTTTCCCATCTCGCTTCTTTGGGTAAATAAAACCACACCAAAGAATGGTCTTGTTCTATGAGTTCTTCAGCTATTTCTCTACTGCCATAGTCTTTTGCAATTTTTCCCATTTCATCTTCAAACACATCAGAGAGTCTTTTTAAAAATATCAATGGAAGAATGTAATCCTTATATTTCGGAGCATCAATTTCACCTCGAATTTTACAAGCTGCGTCCCATAGCCAGTTTTCAAGTGTTTTGATATCTAACACGTTTAACTCCTATTTCAATCCTGCTTTTTTTAAACTGACGATTAAATATGTTTGCGGGAATAAACCTTTCTTAAAAAACAATATTTCATATAGTCTGGCCATCTATACACAAAATAATAGATTACAGAAGAAAACAATAACTGTCAAGGAAATCAAAAAGCTCAATTGTGATATAATTTTATATGAGCAAAAAATCTGTGCAGAGTCTTGATGATATAATAAGAGTTCTTCGGGAACATAAAGAGGAAATTAAGCAGAAGTATAAAGTAAAGGAGATTGGTGTTTTTGGCTCTTTTGTCCGAGGAGAGCAAAATAAAAGAAGCGATGTAGATATTTTGGTTGAATACACTGAAGTGCCGGACACTTTAAAATTTATTGAGTTGCATTGCTATGTCCAATCTTTATGGGGAGCAGTATTAGAATAAAATAATGCATGATTAAAGAGGCATATAAGCCCTTGCATTAAGGAAAAGGTCTGAAGTTTCTCCTTTACGATATCTGTGATATCCAGCAATTGCAATCATTGCAGCATTGTCTGTACAAAGAGATTTTGATGGAAGATATGTATCAATTCCTTCATTTTTAAGCTCCTCAGCTTTACGCCTTAGTTCACTGTTTGCTGCAACACCACCTGATATTACAACTTTATTTATTTTTTCCTGCTTCACAGCCCATCTAATTTTTTCAATTAATACATCAACAACTGAAGACTGAAAAGCAACTGCTATGTCTTTTTTAATTTCATCAGAAACATTTCCTTCATCAAAGCCTAATTCACGAAGCAAGACTTTTACTGCAGTTTTAAGACCACTGAAGCTAAAATCAAGTGTTCCATGAAGATAAGGTCTTGGAAGATTGAATTTGTTTGGATCACCTTCTTGCGCAAGCCTGTCAATTGAAGGACCGCCAGGATAGGGAAGTCCAAGCATCTTTGCAACCTTATCATATGCTTCACCTGCTGCATCATCCCTTGTTCTTCCAAGCTCTTTATAAACACCAAAATCATCAACTCTGTAAAGACATGTATGACCACCTGATACAATCAAGCTAAGAAAAGGAAAATCTGGATATCTTTCTTCAAGAAAAATAGCTTGAATATGACCTTCAAGATGATTTATTCCAATAATTGGCTTCTTTGTTGCAAAGCTTAATGCCTTTGCAAAGCATACTCCAACAAGAAGAGAGCCAATAAGTCCTGGTCCATGACATACTGCAATTAAATCTATGTCTTCTAAAGTTTTTTTAGCATCATTTAATGCTTTTTCCACAACTTCCCAAATCCATTCAATGTGTTTGCGGGAGGCAATTTCAGGAACAACTCCTCCGTATTTACTGTGAATTTTAATCTGAGAAGAAACAATATTGCTTAAAATTTTTCTGTCCTCAAGCACAGCACATGATGTATCATCACAGGATGTATCAATGCCGAGTATAATCATTTACATGCTTCCGTAAGAGTGTAGTCCACTTAAGAAAAGATTTACTCCAAGATATGTAAATATTGTTACAATAAATCCCACTACTGCGATAAATGATAGCTTAGCTCCTGTCCAGCCTCTTAAGAACTTTGCGTGAAGATAAAAGGCATATACAAACCATGTAATCAATGACCATGTCTCCTTTGGATCCCATCCCCAGTATCTTCCCCATGCCTGATCAGCCCAAATTGCACCAAAAACAAGCCCACCTATTGTAAAAATTGGAAAACCAAAGGCAATTGCCTTATATGTTATGTCTTCAAGTAAATTCTCATCAATTTTAAGTGCTTGTAACAACTTTGACAGTACATTTCCCCATTTCCAGAAAACAAATATCAATGCAAAAAGAAAGAGCCAGCTAATAATTGAAATTACAATTGACGGATTTGCCAAAGTTGAGTGAAAGATTTTTACTGTTTTTGGATTTGATGCTGTTGCCATATCAATTATCAAGGATAAGAAAACAAAAAACATAAGAGCAAGTATGGCTGTTGAAAAAATATACTTAAAAGATTTTTTGCTATCGGCTGTTACTATAATATGAAGAACTCCTGTAATAAAGCTTATTGCAAATGCTGCATAGGCTATAAAACTTAGTGTTACATGAGCAAGTAGCCAGTTACTTTTTAAGGCTGGAACAAGGGGTTGAACTTCCTTTGTTATTCCTAAAACATCAGTAAGTCCTATTGTTATTCCTGCAAGGGCGGAGACAAAGACACCAAAACTTTTATTTTTATATTTCCATTCAATAAATAGATAGCCAATTACAATGCACAATGCAAAAAACACTAAACTTTCATAAAGATTTGTAATTGGAATGCTTCTCATAAATGAATGATTTATCTCATACATCTCCTTAAACCTTTGAATAAAACCAAAGATGTGAATCAATGCACCAGCAGAAAGTGTTACAGTTGAAACATAACCTAAATTTTTGTTTTTTGTGAGAACATAAACAATATAAAGTGGCATAGCAAGAATATAAAGTAATCCAGCAATTGATATAATTTGAAAACTGCTCATGCTTTCTCTCCTTTTATCTTGTTTATTATTTCATCAAGCTGTTTTTCAGAGACAAATTTTCCCTTTGAAGAAGGACAATAAAAAGTAACTTTATCTTTATCTATTGTAACAAAATAGGTAATTGGACGCAGAAATAAACATATAAAAAGTCCAATGCACATAAGTATTGAACCTACGTAAATAAGAGGAACTCCAGGGTCTTTTCTTACCTGAAGTCCTGTAAAATGTGCTCCCCAAAGTTCATTAAATTTTAATTTTCCATATGGTGTATCCCAAGTCTCTGGAATTCTTTTTAAAATCCATTGCTCTGTTTTTTTTTCTCCATCTTCAAATACAACCAAAACAGCAGGATTTATCATCTCAGTTGTCATATTAAAAAGTCTTCCTTGCTCATCTATTCCCAGAGCTGGAGAAAAATCTTCAACAGATGCTATGACTGAAGTGCCCGGAATTTTGAATTTTTCTTCAAATCGGGCTTTTAATTGAGTTTCTTTTCCATTTTTATCTATAAATGTAAATCTAAATTCAGCATTTTCTGTTGGTTGAAATCCATAACTTGCCTGATAAAAAGTTATACCTTTGTATGAAAAAGGTTGGTTCACTTCAATGATTACTGTTTCTTTTCCATTAAATTTAACAGGCTGACCATTTTCAATAATTCTGATGTAGCTTCTGTATGCCTTTGGCACTGCTGAATTTTCATAATACTCAACCTCAAATTTATCGCAGGCAACTTGAAATCCAAGAGGAATTGATTTTCTCTGGTCAGAAATGACAAAGTCAGCTGAAGTTCCTTCAACGATGTTCATAAAACCTCTAAATCCAAAAAAAGTTCCTATTAATGCTCCTGTAAGAATAATCAAAATACTTAGATGCGTAAGATAAACAGCAAGTCTTGTTTTGCTCCATTTTTTGCAAAGTAATTGAAAGCCCTCATTTGTTTGAAAGGAATGAGTCCTGAATCCTTGTTTTTTTAAAATTTCTATGACTTTATCCAATACTGCAGAACCATCCTTTATCTTAAGCTCCTTTTTTATCGGCATTTTTTCTAATACTTGATTTGGAATAGATTGAGGTGGTGTTTTAAAGGATTTCAACAAATGGGGCAATCTGTCCAATGAAAATACTATCAGATTAAGTGCAAACATGAAGAGTAAAAAAGTAAACCACCAGCTATGATAAACATTATTTAAATCAAAAAGGCTTACAATTTCGTACAACTTATGGGCAGTATCAATGGTAAAAAACTTTGCAAAAAATCGTATTGTAGCTTCAGGCTCTGGCTGTTGGGGAATTACTGTGCCAATGGATGCTGCAACTGAAATAACAATAAATAACGCAATTGCAAGGTCAACAGAGGCAAAAAAGTTCCAAATTTTATCGTTCCATTTTTCAAGCTTTGACATTAATTCACCTCTTTTTTAAAATTTCAATTGAATAATTTATCACATTCGTGCTATATTTTTCTATGAAGATGGCTAAGAAAATACTTTATATACTTTTAGTTTTAACTTGTCTTATTGTATTCTCAGGTATTTCTTTTGCAGAGGCAAAGAAACAAGTAACTTTATACTTATTTTGGAGAGAAGGATGCCCTTACTGTGAAAAAGAAAAACTTTTCTTATCTCAAATAAAGAAAAAATATCCTACACTTGAAATTAAAGACTACGATGTAATTTCAAACATTGCATCCCGAGAACTTTTGATGACCATGTCAAGGGCATATGGAATAAATCCTTCAGGAGTGCCTGTTACATTCATAGGGAATCAGGGTTTTGTAGGCTTTAACGAAGAAATTGCCTCCCAAATTGAGAAAAATATTAAATACTGTCTTAAAAATATCTGCCAAGACCCTCTTTTTTATAAAAGTCATTAATTAACTTATTAAAAAAGTTTTATACCTTCCTTAGCATTTTTTATTGATATTATCTCTGTCATTTGTGTTATAATTTTCCAAACTTCAAATAAAAATCCATTTTAAAGGAGTGGCATATGCGAGCGATTTTTATTGGTGGATTTGTAATCCTGTGTTTCTTGATTTCTTATTTTGTGCCTTTAAACGATGCTGTTTCTGATGATGCCAAATCATGTCTGCGATGTCATGGAATCAAGACACTTCAAAAGTTGACGGAGAAGGGTGATAAGATTTCTCTATTTGTTGATGGAGCAAAGTTTGAAAAATCTGCTCATGGAGCTATGGATTGCTCCTCCTGCCATCCAAACATTAATCTTAAAAATCATCCAAAACCCAGAAAAATAGCGAATAAAAGAGTTTACACCGAAGAATTTTCCAAAAATTGCCTGACATGTCATCAAAAGACATCTCTTTTGAAACCAAGAGTTCATGGTGTTGTTGCAACAAAGGGTGAGGTTCTTTGTTCAGAATGCCACGATGCCCATTACATGACATCCATCAAGAAATGGAAGGATTCGACAAGCTTTACAGAATATTGTATGGCATGTCATAAAACATCAATGACAAGGCGGCTTCCAAGTGGT
>JBEPZQ010000070.1:0-4063 GCA_041640755.1 Thermodesulfovibrio sp.
GAGGCTCGCAATGACAAGAAGGAGAAATCCTCGCAAATACGGAATGGGGTGACTGTCGCAAGCCGAAGGTATGGCGATCTATTGCAATGACGATGAAAGAGCGTCCTCATAATGACGATAAGGGGGAAGTCCTCGCAATGAAAAAAATCCCCGCATGACATCCTTGAATCGCACAATTTAGGCTATAATTAGGTTATAATTAAGCATGATAGATTTTTTTGGATTTTTCAAGTCTAAGGCAAGGAAAATAGAGGAGAGAAAAAAACTGAAAGAGTTATTTAAAGAAAAGTATTCCTATTTTCAGGGCGTCCTTCAAAGTAACAATCATGTATTAAGCCTAATGGCAGACCTTGAGGAAAAGCTAACAGGTGAATATCTTTTTGATAGTGCCTATATAAAAACAACAGTAAAATCAATATCTGATGGAGTTGAAAATATAATTAAAAATCTGAATGCCCTATCAGATGGTAAGTACCAAGTATTAGAAAAAGTTTGCAGAGAAATCCGAGAAAAAATTGAAAAAACTCTGGCAGCAAGAATTGAAATCCCTAAAACAGATTTTGCAATTCCCCTTGAGAAACTTGATAAAGACTCAGTTAATATTGCTGGTGGTAAGATTGCACATCTTGCTGAGCTTAAAAATGAATTGAAAATACCTGCACCAGAAGGCTTTGTTATTACATCTTATGCATTTGTTAAATTTTTGTAAGCTGCAAATCTGAAAGAAAAAATATCTGAAATCATTAACAGTATTGATATAAATAAAATTGAAGAACTTGAAGAAGGAAGTAAAAAAATTCAAGAACTTATTATAAATGCAGAAATTCCAAAAGAGATTGAAAACTCTATAAAAAAAGCATACGAAGAGTTATGCAATAAAACAGGAAAAAAATGCAATGTTTCTGTCCGAAGCAGCGCAATTCATGAAGACTCTGATTTCAGCTTTGCAGGGCAGTATTCTTCTTATCTAAATGTGCCAGAACATTTAATCCCATATTATCATAAAAAAGTAGTAGCAAGCCTTTTTAATAAGAGGGCAATTTTTTACTATAAAACAAAGGGATTCTCTGAGAACGAAATGGCTATGGCTGTTGGAGTTCTCAAAATGGTTAATGCAAAGGCAGGTGGAGTCATGTATTCAAAGAATCCCAATAATCCTGAAAGTGAAAACATTATTATAAACGCTGTAAGGGGGCTTGGAAAACTTATTGTTGACGGAACTGTGAACGCAGAAACCTATGTTGTTTCAAGGACTCCAGAGATGAAAATCTTAGAAAAAATTCCCGGGAAACAAAATAAAATGCTTATCTGTAAAGAAGAAGGTGATATTGAAGAGATTCCCTTGCCTGATTCGCCTTCCCAGTTTGCTTTGAGTGAAGAAGAGATAATATCCTTGTCTCATATGGCTGTTCAGATAGAGAACTACTATGGTATTTCACAGGATATTGAATGGGCTATTGATGAGGATGGAACGATTTTCATACTTCAAGCAAGACCATTGAGAGTTTTAGAAAAGAAGCCTGAATCAAAAGTTGTTCTTCCTACAAGAATCAAGGGCTATAACATTGTCTTAGAAGGTGGCATTACTGCCTGCAAAGGAGTAGGATATGGTAAAGCCTTTGTCCTTCAGCATGAGGAAGAACTTCAGGATTTCCCTGAAGGTGCGATTTTAGTTGCAAAACATACAAATCCAAAATATGTTTTAATAATGAATAAGGCTTCTGCAATTGTAACAGATATAGGAAGTCCTACTGGTCACATGGCATCTCTTTCAAGGGAATACAACGTACCAACTTTAATTAATACTGAAAATGCAACAAAAATTATAAAGCATGGACAAGAGATAACTGTTGATGCAACTCACTGCGTAATCTATGAAGGAAAAGTTGAAGAACTTATAGAAGCTTATAAAAAAATTAAAGAGCCTTTCAGGGAAACAATACTGTTTAAGACTCTTGAAAAAGTCTTGAAACACATAGTTCCACTGACACTGGTTGACCCTACTTCACCGGATTTCAAACCTGAAAACTGTAAGACTTTCCACGATATAACAAGATTCTGCCATGAGATGGTGATGTATGAGATGTTTACAATGTGGGATAAATATGACAGTGAACATCATGCTGTGCCTCTTTTAGCAGGAATTCCCATTGGGATTTTAATTATTGATATAGAAGATGGATTAAGGGAAGGAGTAAAAAAAGCAACACCTGAAGATATTCTTTCCATTCCGTTTCAAGCTATTCTGCGTGGAATGAAATCAATGCAGTGGCCCGGTCCACCGCCTGTTGATGCAGGAGGATTTCTTGAAATGGTTGCCCATACAGTATCTATACCTGAAGAACAACTAAGAGAAACAGCTAAAAAGAGCTTCTGTATCATAACAAAAAACTATATGAACTTTAGCATTCGTTTAGGTTACCATTTCTCTCAAATTGAAGCCTATGCAGGAGAAAACATAAATGACAACTACATAAAATTCTTCTTCAAAGGCGGTGGTGCTGCTGTGGATAGAAGATTAAGAAGAGTATGGCTAATCAGTGAAATTCTTAAGAAAATGGGATTCAGAGTAACAATCAGAGAAGATGTTATTGATGCAATACTTACAAAATACAACATTCCAGAAATTGAGAAAAGACTTGAAATTTTAGGCAAACTTACTGCCTACACAAAACAGCTTGATATGGTTCTATTCAATGATATCGTCGCTCAGATGTATAGAGACGAATTCATAAGTAAATACATCAAGGATATCTGAAATTAAGAGCCAGATTTTAGTTTCTCCTTAAGCATTTTGTTTTCCTGCTGAACCTTTAACCACTTTACAGCCTTTTCAATTGTAAAGAGAATTTGTTCCTTTTTGAACGGCTTAGTTATGAAGTCAAAGCCACCTTTTTGAATTGCCTCAGTTGCTGCATCAATTGTTCCATAGGCGGTAATGATAATTACTGGTACATCTTCATCTCGCTTTTTGACTTCATCAAGAAGCTGAAGTCCGTCAAGTCCTGGCATTTTTAAATCAGTAATTACAATATCAAAGCTACCTTTTCTTACAAGTTCAACTGCTTCAACAGGATTGTTTGTGGTAGTTATCTCATACGGTGTTTTGTCTCTGATTATCATGGACAAAAGCTTGAGCATATCAGGCTCATCGTCAACTATAAGAATTTTTTCTGGCATATTTCCCTCCTAATTTTACTCCTTTGCATGTGGTAATTTTATTATAAATTTAGTTCCAGTCTCCTCGCATTCCTCTTTTGTCTTAGTCTCAAAGGTTATTATACCATTATGCTTTTTGATAATATTATATGAAACCCACAATCCAAGCCCTGTTCCTTTACCTACTTCCTTTGTCGTAAAGAAGGGATCAAATATCTTCTGCCTGTGTTCCTTTTTAATTCCGCATCCTGTATCAGCTATGCAAATCTCAATCCATTCATCTTTAAATCTTGTCTCTATAGTTAATGTTCCTCCGCCCTTCATTACATAAATTGCATTGTTGATAATATTAAAAAATACCTGCTGTAGTTCACCCGGATCTCCTTTTACCAATGGTAAATCTTCTTGCAAATGCTTTTTTAATTCAATGTTATTTATGTTAATAGTGTTTTTCATAACATCAAGAACAGTTTCAATACATTCATTTATGTTTACAAGCTGTTCCTTATGTTCCTTGTGTCTTACAAAACTTAACAGATTTTCAACTATTCTTTTAGCATTAGTTGCCTGCTTTTCTATTGTCTTTAGAATATCATATTCCTGTGACTCAGGATTAGTCTTCTCAAGTAAAATCTCTGTAAAGCCCAAGATTATTGCAAGAGGATTATTTATTTCATGAGCAACTCCAGCTGCAAGTGTTCCAATTGAAGCCAACTTCTCTGTGTAGTAACTCTGCTCTTCCATCTTTTTTCTTACAGTGATATCACGAGATATTGCAAGAACAGCATATATATTTCCATTTTCATCCTTTAAAGCCTGCAGATTAGTGTTAAAGAGATAATCCTTCATATCGGATGTTATTCTGTGTATTATCTGTCTGCTTTCTCCTGTTTTAAATATTTGC
>JBEPZQ010000070.1:4073-8109 GCA_041640755.1 Thermodesulfovibrio sp.
AAGCGCTTTGATTCAAAATTTCTTCTTCAGGCTTCTTAAAAAACTTAATTCCAAACTTGTTGATAGAAAGAATCCTGCCCTCATTGTCCGCAGTAAAAATTATATCCTCAGCATTTTCAATAAGAGATTTGTATTTTTCTTCAGATTTCTTTAACTCTGCAGTTTTCTTAGCCACCTCCTTTTCAAGGAGATTTGACCATGAAACAAGAATAAAATTAATAAAAAGTCCACCAAATAAAATAACTATGATTATTATTCCCTGCAGTATAAACTGTTGAACATGTATGGAATGTATTGCTCCATCAACCTCACTAATTGGTGCAACTACAGCTATTGACCAAATAATAGGTTGTGGACTCTCTTTAATTTTAATTGGTGCGTAGGCAATTAATTTCTTTATCTCTCCTTCTTCGCCTCTATGCCATCCAGATATATACCAGCTTGTGCCTTCTTCTCCCCTAAGCATTTTCTCTCGTTGAATTTCATTTATTCGTGTAAATGATATTGTAGGCTTTTTACCTTTTCTTGCTTCAAATGCATTTTCTCCTATAAATCCGCTCTCCTCATGATAAAGAAAAATTCCTTTATGATCAATTACCCAAGCATATCCTGTTTTACCTGATCTTATTTCTTTAGTAATTTTTCTTACCAAATGTGTAACATCAACTGTAAAAACAATTGCTCCTGAAAATTTATTAGTAGCCACAGGGTGGGACTCATCAATTGAAATCTGCCAAACAGGGATGACCATTTTCATAATAAGTACTTTTGGGTCAGTTTCACACTTTACAATCTCAGTAAAATATACTTCCCCTTTGTTTTTCTCATCAGATGCCCATCTAATAAATTGCTCGTCTTCTTTTTGTAAATTCTCAATCATGCACTTCTTATCTTCAATTATTCTGTAAGTCTTTTTTGTGCTGTTTTCAATGAATTTTATCTCCTTTACACCTTCAAATTTCACACTTGAAAATGTAATGTTCATTCTGTTTATTAGCGCGGGTTTTTCTGAATATTGAATTGCAGGGGATAAACTAAGGAGAGTAATCTCTCTTTTTAATGTCTCAATGGAGTTTTCAATCTGTTTAGCAGCATGCTTTGCAAGCATAAGTTGTTGCTGATTAAAATTCTCTACTACAATCTCTTTTACCTTATGGGTTGACATCCATCCTAAAAACAAAACCATACCTAAAAGAATTAGCATCGCAATAGATATAATTAGTTTGAAATACTTAATATTGAAAGGATGATATCTTTCAACAAAGGCGAGTAATTTATTTATTAATTTTTGAAAAGGCATTTTTTTATTATACTTTATTTGGATAAAAAAAAAGGGAGAAGCTGTAACCTCTCCCTTGAGAAAAGACTTATTACTTCTTTCTCACAACCATTACGGGTCTGGCTACTGTGCCTATAACTCTTTCCGTGACACTTCCCATGAAGAATTTTTCAATGCCTGTTTTACCGTATGTGCCCATAAATATAATTCCAACAGCATTTTTATTTGCTACATCTGCTATCTGCTCAAAGGGTTCTCCCCTTAAAACTAAAGTTTGAACTTTAACGCCTTCTCGCTCTGCTGCCTCTTTTACTGCTTTTATCGCTTCTTCGCAATAGGGAACATCTGTATCTCTCTTTGCAACAGATACAGCAATAAGCTCACTATTGAATCTTTTAGCTGTTCCTATTGCCTCGGCTGTAGCAACATTACTATAGACAGAGCCATCTGTTGCAACAAGAACCTTTTCAAAGTTTAGTGTGGCTCCAACAGGCATTACAAGAACCTTACAAGGTGCATTGCCGATTACCTTTTTGCCAACTGAGCCAAGCATAGCACTTTTTTTGCCAAGAATAATCAGGTCAACGCTGTTTTTAATCGCTTCATCAATAATATACTTATAAGGCTCAGGTCCTGTGTAACTAATTGTCTCGCATTTAACCCCTGATTTCTCTGCTACTGCCTTGACATCATCCAAAGCCTGTTTTGCTCTTTTTTCCATTACATCAATTACCTGTGGTAAAGTTTCTACAAACTCGGCAGCAAAAATTGGAACTTCTGCAACGCATATAGCATAAACAGTGCTTCCACATGGTTTTGCAAGCTCAACCGCAGCCTGAGCTGCAAATTTTGCTGCCTCTGAGCCATCAGTTGCAACGAGTATCTTATCTAATTTTGTTAATGGGCATGCACCAATTGCCATCTTAGACCTCCTTCTTTACTTTTGCTTTTTTTGTAGATAATCCTAATCCTTCAAACAGATAAAGGACTCCAAAGCCATACCAGATTGTGTATATTACATAAAATACAAGAAGTCCTGTTGCAATGCCTGCTTTTTCCGTAATTTTAACTGCAGGAATTCCATAGAAATTATATGCAGGCTCAATGGCTTTTGTAATGACATTCTTAACAAAATTTGCATCCTCAGCTTTTTTGTCAAGGGTCAGTCTCTTATTAACAAGGCTCAAGGCATTGTGCCACTGTCTGAACATCTGTTTCATCTTTTCATCATCTGTAACTTCATATTTCTTCTTTATGAAATCACCGTTGTTTTTATACATCTGATCAGAATCCTCAAGGGCTGCAAGCATTACTGCTCCAAAGTCTCCTGTTATGTGGACTTTTGAACCATCAACTTCCGCCTTAGCTCCATTAATTGTGAATATCTTTGCAATTCTCTCAGCTCTTTTCTCAGCATCACCCGGCTTATCATTAGGTTTTTTAGCATCTATGACAACATCAAGAGCTTTTCCCTTAAATTTTTCAGCATCTTTAATTAGCTTAGGAATCTGATAGGCTGAACCCTTTGCCAATTTGTTGAATAAGTCATCCGAATATTCAAGGCCGTTCATTCCCTGTCCATATATTGGAGCGAAAATGAGTATTAACACTCCAGCAAAGCTTGCCAATAATATCAATCCCCATGTTAGATGTTTTTTATCAGCTGCCATATTATCCCTCCTCCCTAAAGGATTTTAAGTTTTTAAAGAAACTACCTAATACCCATACACCAAATCCTCCGACCGCTACCCAGAATACAACATTTCCAATAAGCATTATGATATCGCATGCTTCCTTTGAAATAGACCAAAGCTCAAGGCTTCTTAATTTATCAGGAACAACACTTGCTCTGTTTGCAAATCCAGCTAAAATTGTAAGAACCCAGAATCCTCTTATTACCATTCCAGGAACTACCTTTGTTGTAAGAGCACCAATCTGAATTCCAATAAGAGAGCCAAGAAGAAGACCCATTGCCAAAGTATAGAAAACATATCCGTAAATAGCATACTGAGTTATTGAAGAATAACCAGCTGTAAAGATAATTTGCAATATATCAGTTCCAACTGTTGTTGGTGTGGAAACTCCAAGAACATAGACAAAAAGTGGGAATGTTACAAATCCGCCACCAACTCCCATAACTGCTGCAAGAAGTCCAACCAAGAAACCGCACATAGCAACAAAAAGCCATGATATTCTTCTTCCACCAAAGTCTTCATCAAAATTAATCATAGGTGGGATGTTAATTTTTTGAATGCTAATTGCAAGTTTGGTTGTTGTTAAAGGTCCTCCACCGTGGGCATCAACATGTCCTCCACCTTTAGCAGCTTTTTTAAGCTTTATAAAATCTCTAAGCCCATAAAAACCTAAAAATCCAAGAATTACAGCATAGATTATACTGATGAAAGCCTCACTCAATACAGGGTCTGTGTTATAAATTGTTCTCTGAATGTAACCACCTGTGGTTGCACCCAATACAGAACCAATAACAAAGGCAACTGCAAGTCCAACGCAAACATTACCAAGTTTTTTGTGAATAACTGTTCCCATTATTGCCTTTGCAAAGATGTGAAACTGGTCTGTTCCTACTGCCAGAATTCCTTTAACTCCTGCTGCCATTAAAGCTGGTGCGATGATAAAGCCTCCGCCTGCACCGATACATCCTGTTATAAGACCTGCTGCCAGACCAACCGCAATTGAAGCAATAAAAACTGTTGTTGTGTAATGGGATGGTGCATAGGCTGACTTACCACCCAAGAA
>JBEPZQ010000071.1:0-8068 GCA_041640755.1 Thermodesulfovibrio sp.
TTACTCTTGGATACGCCTTTGCAACAACAGGCATGCTCTTTCCGTTCTTCGCAGCATTTCTTGGATGGCTTGGAGTTTTCATGACAGGTTCAGATACATCATCAAATGCACTTTTTGGAAAACTTCAGGAAGTAACTGCCCGTCAGATTGGAATTGATCCAGTTCTCACAGTTGCGACAAACTCCTCTGGTGGAGTTTTTGGAAAAATGATTTCTCCTCAGTCCATCGCAGTTGCAACAGCTGCAACAGGATATGTTGGACATGAGGGTGATATATTCAGGTTTACATTGAAGCATTCTATAGTGCTCACATTTATTATGGGTGTGCTTGCAATGCTTCAGGCTTATGTATTCACATGGATGATTCCTCACTGGGAACAGGTGGTTCAGGCAGCAGTTCAGGCAGCTAAACCCGGTGCACCAGCTGGAATTCCTCAAGAAGGAATTAACTATCTAATCATTACATTTGCAGTATCCTTCTTTATTGTAATTCTTTCAAGAATAGTTGGCAAAGGAGTTGTAAAATGATTGACAGCACCTTCATAAATAAATGCAAAAACATTTTTGGTGCTGAGAATGTTCTTACTGAAAAAGCTGAATTAATCGCATACAGCTATGATGCCACCCCTGGAGTCCCTCGGGAGATTCCCGGGGTGGTTGTTTTTCCTGAAAATAAAAAACAGATTCAGGAACTTATTCTGCTTGCAAGGCAAACAAAAACTCCGATTTATCCAAGAGGAGCTGGAACATGCCTAAGTGGCGGTCCTGTACCCCTTAGCAAAGGTGTAGTGATTTCGTTCCAAAAGATGAATAAAATCATTGAAGTAGACCCTGATAACCTTACAGCAACAGTTCAGCCCGGAGTTGTAATAGCTGATTTAAATGCCGCTGTTGCAAAGTATGGACTAATTTATCCTCCAGACCCAGGCTCTATGGCAACTGCTACTGTTGGAGGCTCTGTTGCTGAAAACTCTGGCGGACTTAGAGGATTGAAATATGGAGTTACAAAGCATTACATCATGGGAATGGAAGTTGTAATGCCAACTGGAGAGATTTTCCGTTTTGGAGGAAAAACTGTAAAAAATGTCACAGCCTATGATTTCACCCATCTTTTTGTTGGCTCAGAAGGAACACTTGGAATAATTACAGAGATTATTTGCAAACTTATACCTGCACCAAAGTATCGCAAATCAATGATAGCATTCTTTGAAAAACTTGAGGATGCTGGAAAAACTGTAACAGATATAGTCCGTAGCCATGTTATTCCTGCAACCCTTGAAATTATGGATAAGGTTACTATCCAAACAGTTGAAAACTATGCAAAAGTCGGACTTCCAACAGATGTAGAAGCTCTCCTACTGATAGAAGTTGATGGAATGGGTAAGGATTCTGTTGAGTGGGAAGCAGAAAAATGTGTTGAGATAATAAAGCAAAACAACGGTAAATACAAAATTGCCGAGACAGATGCAGAAAGAGACTCTTTATGGGCAGCCAGAAGAGCAGCACTTCCTGCTCTTGCACAGGTAAAACCTGCAACAATTCTTGAAGATGCTACTGTTCCAAGAACAAGACTTGTAGAGATGCTTGTTGCAATACAACAGATAGCAAAAAAATACAACCTTTCAATCGGAACATTCGGTCATGCAGGAGATGGAAATCTTCATCCTACAATACTTGTTGACCCTACTAATAAAGATGAAATGGAAAGGGTTCATAAGGCAGTAGATGAAATATTTGAAAAAGCCCTTTCTTTGGGCGGAACACTTTCAGGTGAACATGGAATTGGAGTTGCAAAGCTCAAATATCTAAAGAGTGAGATTGGACAGTCAGGAATTGAGACAATGAGAAGGATAAAAAGAGCCCTTGATCCAGATAACATACTAAATCCCGGAAAGCTTGTTCCAATGGAGGATTAAATGCCCAAAACTGTTTTTGATGATATAGATACATTAAAAAGAGAGCTTTTAAGATGCATGAAATGCGGAAACTGCATGTCTGTATGTCCAATATACAATGTGGAGAAAAAGGAATCCTCTGTGGCAAGAGGAAAGATTGCGCTTGGTGAGGCAATTCTTGATGACAAGATTGAAATAAATGATGAAACACTTGTAAAGCTTATTTTTAACTGTCTTGTATGCAAGTCATGCATGATGGCATGTCCATCAGGAGTTAGATTTGACAGGATAATACTTGGACTTAGGGCAGCAATTGCAAAGAAAAAGGGAATTCCTTTTGTCAAAAAAGCCCTTTTTGGACTTTTAAAGCAGCCAGAGCTTTTTGACAAAGGAATGAAAGCCTTCGCTGCAATGCAAGGGCTTTTTTTAAGGAAAGAAGATGAAAAACACAGAACACCAAAAGGCTTTCTTAAGACAGTATCTTCAAGATTTGATGAAAAATTTGTTCTTCCAGAGCTTTCAAAGGAAAGTTTCAGAGACAAAGTGAGTGAAGTCATAGATGTAAAAAATCCACAGGCAACAGTTGTATTTTTTCCAGGATGCTCTGTTAACTATTTTTATCCTGAGGTTGGTGATGATTTAATTTATGTGCTTAAGAAAAATGATGTTAAGGTTATTACGCCTAAAAATCAAAATTGCTGCGGAATGCCAGTTATGGTTCATGGAGATATTGAAACAGCAAGGGAACTTGCAAGAAAAAATATTGATGCCTTTGAAAAGGCAAATGCTCAATACATTGTCACTGTTTGTGGCTCATGTGGAAGTGCTCTTAAGCATGAATATCCTATAATTCTTGAGGGAGACTCTACATATGAAGAGAAAGCAAAAAAGTGGGCTGAAAAGGTTTATGATATATCAACATTTTTGCTAAAAGTAATTAAATTCAATCCGCCAAAGGGTGAGGTTAAAATAAAAGTTACATATCATGACTCCTGCCATCTTAAAAAGTCAATGAAAGTATTTGCTGAGCCAAGACAACTAATAAAAATGATTCCGGGAGTTACACTTGTTGAGATGAAAAAGCCTGATGCATGCTGTGGAAGTGGTGGAAGTTATCATCTTACCCACGCTGAAACAGCTTTAAAAATAGCAAACGCAAAGGCAGAAGACATAAAATCAACAGCTTCAAATGCTGTATGCACAGGATGTCCAGCTTGCATGATGGAGCTTTTTGAAAGCCTTCAAAGATTTAATGGTAGTTGCAAAGTATTACATACAATAAATTTATTGGCACAATCTTATAAAACTGAGGAGAAGGGAGATGTTTGAAAAATTTAAGGAAAAAGCCACTGCAATACATTCTGAAGTTTATTTTTTTAGTAATAAAGCAGAGGCTCTTGATTTTATAAAGAATTTCATAAAGCAGAATACATCAAATAAAACCGCTAAAGAAGTTGTATGGCATGACTCCCCATTTCTTGATGGAGTAAATAAGGACAAACTTCAGGAAGAATTGCCACAGATTGAATTTAACATAGAGCTTAATTCTGCTGCCTCAGCAAAAATTGGCATAAATCAAGTTGACTATGGCATTGCTGAAACAGGAAGTCTTGTTGAAATCTCATCGGATATTTCAAAAAGACTTTGTTCAACTTTACCAGAAATTCACATCGCCATTCTACCCATGAAGCAAATATTGCCAGACATGGGAAGTGTTTTAAGGGAGATAGACATAAGACAAATTCCATATATGACCATAATTAGCGGACCAAGCAGAACAGCTGACATAGAAAGAGTTCTTACAATTGGCGTTCATGGTCCAGAAAGAGTAATCATTCTTTGTGTGGATAATTTTTAGGAGGACGAATCATGATAAAAGAAGATATAAAAAAGGCTTTGCAAAATGCTAATCTTTCTGGTGCTTTAACCCGTTTTTCAGAAGCCTATGCTGTCAGCAGAAAAAAAGCATACGAAGGGCTTGATTTTGAAGCTATAAGAGAAAAAATTGTAGCTATCAAGTCATATGTAGCAGAGCATCTTGACGAATTAATTGAGCAATTTATAAACGCAGCAAAGCAGAATGGAGCAAAGGTATTTTTTACGAGAAACGCAGATGAGGTAAGAAACTACATCATAGAACTCGCAAAGAAAAACAATGTCAAAAGCATCGTTAAATCAAAATCAATGGCAACTGAGGAAATCCACCTGAATAAATACCTCAAAGAACAAGGAATAGAAGTCAATGAGACAGACTTAGGAGAGTGGATTATACAGCTTGCAGGGCAAAGACCTTCCCATATGGTTTTACCTGCAATTCATCTTACAAGATATGATGTATCTGAGATTTTTACAAAAAAAGTAGAACCAGTTGAGCCGGATATTTCTCAGATGGTCAAGTTTGCGAGAAAACAGCTAAGGCGCAAGTTTCTTTCTGCTGACATGGGAATCACAGGCGCAAATATTGCAATTGCCGAGACAGGAACTGTTGTCATTTTTACAAATGAAGGAAATGCAAGGCTTACAATGGCTTTGCCAAAAATTCATGTGGCGGTTGTTGGAGTTGAAAAACTTGTCCCAAAGTTTGAAGACATAATTCCAATTGCTCAGGCACTTCCAAGAAGTGCAACAGCTCAGCTTATCACAAGCTATATATCATTTATTACAAAACCATATACACATATAGATGGCTCTCAGAAAGAGTTTCATATCATACTTTTTGACAACAACAGAAGCCAGATAGCTAAGGATCCGAAATTTAAGCAGACACTTCAATGCATCCGTTGCGCCTCATGTTTAAATGTTTGCCCTGTATTCAGACTCATTGGAGGACATGTATTTGGGCATGTCTACACGGGCGGAATCGGAACAATTCTTACCGCATGGACAGAAGGGCTTAAAGCATCAAAAGACATTCAATCCCTTTGCATACAATGTGGAAACTGCTTAAGAGTTTGTCCGGGTAAAATCAACATTCCTGAATTGATTCTTGAAATAAGAAAAAAACTTGCAAAGGAAGAAGGCTTATCCCTTGCTACCAAAACAATTTACTCGGTAGTCAATAACAGAAAACTCTTTCATTCAATATTAAGAGCTGCATCAAAACTTCAAAAACCATTTGAAAATAAAGGATATATAAGGCATCTTCCATTTTTCCTCTCGGAACTTACACAAGAAAGAAGTCTGCCAGCAATTGCAGATGTTCCTTTTAGAGACAGAATTAAAAAGATTAAACAGCCAAAGACTGACAAAAAAGCTGTATTTTTTGCAGGATGTCTTATAGACTTTGCATATCCTGAAATAGGAGAGGCTTTGGTAAAAATTCTTAATACCGCAGGTATTGAAGTTGTCTTTCCACAGGAGCAAACCTGTTGTGGCGCACCTGCAAGATACTCAGGAGTTATGGATGTAGCTGCAAACAATGCAAAACAAAATATTGAAGCTCTTCTTAGCACTGATGCAGACTTTATAGTTTCAGCATGCCCAACATGCACAGTAGCTTTAAAGAAACATTTCATTGAAGACTTAAATGAGCAAAAATCAAGCCCTTCTATAATTGATTCTGCTATAAGGCTATCAAAAAAGGTTTTTGATGCATCAGAGATTGTCAATAGACTTATTAAAGAAGGAAAAATTAAACTTGAAAAGCTTCCAGAAAAAACCTTCACATATCATGATCCCTGTCATTTAATTAGAACACTGAATATCTCAAAAGAACCAAGAGAAAGCCTTGAAATAGCAGGGCTCAAGCTTGTTGAAATGTTTGAATCTGATGTTTGTTGCGGAATGGGTGGCTCATACTCCCTTAAGTTTCCTGAAATATCCGTAAGAATGCTTAAAAGAAAATTAGAAAACATTCAGAAAACCGAAACTAAACTTGTATGCACAGACTGCCCCGGATGTGTAATGCAGATAAGGGGAGGCATTGACAAAGAAGGTCTTGACATAGAAGTCAGACACTCACTTCAAATAATAGCTGAAAGATTGCAGGAGGCTAAAAAATGACAAGAAATTTTATAATCAAAAAAGTTTTACAGGGTCGATTATTTAGAGGAGATGAGATAATATATGAAATTACAAAATTTCTTAAAGAAAACACCATTAAATCAGGCTTAATAAGCGGAATTGGGGCTGTTACAAAAGCAAAAATTGGCTATTACGACCAAAAAAACAGGCAGTATATTACCAAGGAATTTGATGAACCCATGGAGATTTTATCTCTTAAGGGTAATATTTCTCTTAAGGATGGAGAACCTTTTCCTCATGTTCATGTTGTTCTTTCAAAAAAGGATTTCTCATGCATTGGTGGGCATCTTTTTGAAGCCTATGTCTTTGCATTTGAATATGAAATCATTGAAACAGACGGAACTGCATTTGAAAGAGGATTTGATGAGGACACTGGATTGTTCTTATGGAAAAGCTAAGAAAGCATCTCCTCAATTGTTACTTGAACACATTCAGCTAATGCCTGAAGGTCGTATCCACCTTCAAGGACAAAAATTTTGGGAGCATAGGATGAGTTAAGAATGCTTCTTACAATGCTTCTTACTCCCTCTGTTGTTACATTTATATAACTCATTGGATCATTCTGATGGATATCATATCCTGCGGAAACGAGAATAAGCTCAGGTTTTACTTCCCTTATTTTTTGAGGTAATACATCTTGAAAGACCATCAAGTATTCCCTTGTTCCTGAACCTGCCCTCAGTTGAACATTATATGTGCAACCTTCACCTGCACCTCTACCAATTTCAAGTTCTCTTCCTGTGCCGGGATAAAAGGGATATTGATGGGAACTGAAATAAAAAACTGAGCAGTCATCTTCAAAAATATGCTGAGTTCCATTTCCATGATGAACATCAAAATCAATAATGAAAATCTTTTTAAATCCTTTTTTCTTTGCATAAGCAGCTCCAACAGCAATATTGTTAAAAATACAAAATCCCATAGCAGTATCCATCTCTGCATGATGCCCCGGAGGACGCACAGCACAGAAAGCTCTGTCAAAATCTTTTCTTATAACTCCGTCAATTGCCTCAAGCACTGCACCAACTGCATAACATGCAACTTCATAGGAGTTTTCCGAAAGATAAGTGTCTGGATCAAGATATCCTGCAGGTGAATTTTTAATTTTTTCTATGTAGTGGGGCTCATGCGCCAAAGCCAGTTCTTGCTCGTTTGCTTTTCTTGGTTTAATATTTATAAGTTTATCCCAAAGTTTCGTGTTTTTTAATTGGTTTACAATGGAGATAAGTCTTTCCTTTGATTCTGGATGTCCTGATGGTGTTTCATGCTTTAAGAAAACATCATCATACACAAAAGCAACTTTCCTATCCATAGAAAATGATAAAGCAACACCACTACTAAAAGTCAAGTTTTAATCAAACTTTTCAATCTCCGTTTTCAATGCCGTATATCTTTAATTTTTCCCAAAGGGCTTTTCTGCTTATTCCGAGTTTTTTTGCTGCCTCTGTTTTTTTCCAGTTGCAGTCTTGAAGCACTCTTAGAATCAGGTTTTTTTCAAAATTTTCAATACATTCCTTGAGTTTAAAATTATTTGCAAGACATTGTTTTTGAAATTTTACAAAGGGTGAAAACTCTTCAGGCAAATGTTTCAGCTCAATTATACCATTCTTTGAAAGTAGAACTGCTCTTTCTATTGCATGCTTAAGCTCTCTTACGTTTCCGGGATAATCATAGGAGAGTAAAGCTTCATAGGCGGATGGAGAGATTTTTATGTTTTCCTTGTTGTATTTTGCTGAGAAAAATTTAAGAAAATGCTCAATCAAAAGGGGAATATCTTCTTTTCTTTCCCTAAGGGGTGGTAGTTCAATAGGCACTACATTAATTCTGTAGTAAAGGTCATCTCTGAATTTTTCAGTTTTTATCAATTCCTTAAGATTTTTGCTCGTTGCATAAATACATCTTACATCAACTTTTATTGGCTCTTTACCTCCAAGACGATATACAAGTCCATCTTCAATTACTCTTAAAAGTTTTGCCTGAAGGGAAAGGGGCATGTCTCCGATTTCGTCAAGGAAAAGCATGCCTCCATTGGCGAGTTCAAATTTTCCCTTTTTTGTCTCATTTGCTCCTGTGAAAGCTCCTTTTTCATAACCAAAAAGTTCTGATTCAAAGAGAGATTCTGGAATGGCAGCACAGTTTATTTTTATATAT
>JBEPZQ010000072.1:0-8035 GCA_041640755.1 Thermodesulfovibrio sp.
CCAGAGGGAAAGATGAAAATTAAGATTCCAGTAAATCTTATCAAACCTATCTACAACGAACTTGTCTTTAAGGTTGCTCAGCACTCGCAGGAATTTTGCGAAGACCCTGCAGCAGAAGAATTGTGGACAACTTTATTTTTTGACAGAGCGGTTTTAAACATTGATTATACCCAAAAAGAAATACCAATGCTTCTGAGTTCAATTGACGAATTTTTGTTTGATGACAAAATTTTTCCATCTTATGCAGTTAACTTAGTAGTTGAAAATTTTAATGATGAAAATATATTATCTGCAATGAAAACAGCATCTGCAATAGCATTAAGGCTAAAATACAGACCTGTTCAATTTCAAATAGGCAAAGAAATCAAAAATGATATGGACAATGTGATTATAGGTACAAATCAATTTACAAGGAAATTATTAGGAGAAAGAATAACCGCAGATGGCATCTCAATATTGTCCCATCCACAGGGTCAAAAATATGCAGTTGTTGCCTTATCATCGGATGATAGGAAAAAATTGAATTACCTAATTGAAAGTTTTTCTTTCATAGATTTCAGATTTATAAAAATGCCAGCAATCAAAGTTGAAACAATTTCAAATTATACTTCAAAAAAATCGCCGATGACAAATTTCCTGCAATTAGGGAAAGTTTATCTTTTCAAGGAATTAGGCTACAAAACCCGAATGTTAAAAGGAATATATGCCGGTTCAGTAGACCTTGAATTTAACATGCCTTCAGAGGCTTTTCTTAAGCCAAACGACTTCTTAACAATTCTGCTGAACTTTTCCTATGGAAGTGGAATGAGACCAAGTAGCATGATAAATATTTCAGTTAATGGAAAATTTATACAACCGATTTCATTAGACAACTCAAAGGGTGGTTATATAAAGGACTATGTGATCAAAATACCTATGACAGACTTCAAAAAGGGATATAATAAAATTTCCTTCATTCCGGTTCTGACTCCCCAAAGCCAAGACCCTTGCGCCTTTGTCCAAACAGAAAACCTTTTACTTACAATCTTTGACGATTCAAAGATTGTGGTGCCGAATGTGGATAGATGGGTTGCTATGCCAGATTTAAAATTATTATTTGCTAATGGATTTCCATTTATTAAAACAACAAACAATGCTTTAGTTCTTCTTGAAAAAAGTGAATCAGAGATATCATCTGCCTTAAATCTTATTGGTGCATTAACTCAGAAAGCTGAATCACCATTTGTTAACATTAACATAATCTCAAATCCAGATAAAATTGATGGTAATGCTTTAATAATAGGTAATTTTGAAAAATTACCGGAAAAAATAAAATCAAAAGTTCCATTCAAGAATTCAGAAGGTTATGTGCTTAGCAATGCCTTGACAGATACAAAAAGAAAACTCAAATCATGGGAATACAGAGCCATACAGCTTTTTAGTAAAATTTTACCGGTAGATTTTTCTGAGGAATTTTTGAGATACGATATTCAAGGAGAGAGAGAAATAGCCAATTTCTCAGGCTTTATGGACAAAAATTGGGCATTATTAACTGAAATAGAGTCGCCGTGGAAAAATGGAAAAACCATTTTAATTCTTACTTCATACGACCATGAAACGCTGAAAAAATCTTCTTATCTGCTTATTAATCCATCAGTGCAAGCTTTAGTTGATGGAAATACGGTTCTTTTGAATCCTGAAGCAGATATTGAAAGTGAAAAGTTTAAATTTATAATATCTGCAAAGCATGGGGATAGATATTACATTGGAAGGCTTGGAATGATCAACTCTTTAAGCTATTTTGTTTATAAGCATCCTTATATTACAATAGTCACGTTGTTGATTACCTTTATTTTATTCAGTTTCTTATTATTCAAGTTACTCAAGGGAATTATGAAATTAAGATTAAAGAAACATGAAAGTTAAAGCAGTTTTGCTTGTTTTGCTTATGATTTTTACAGTTCAAAACTTACAGGCTGAAGAAATGATAGATTTCTGGTTATCCTTTAAAAAAGAGTTTATTTCTTCCGATGGCAGAATTATTGATTATCATAATAATCAAATCTCCCATTCTGAAGGTCAAGGATATGGAATGCTTTTTGCTTTGGAGTTTAATGATTTGGAAACCTTTGAAAAAGTTTGGAGATGGACTAAGGATAACCTGCAAGTCCGAAAAAATGATAAACTTTTTGCGTGGCAATGGGGAAAGAGACCAAATGGTGAATGGAATGTAATTGATTACAACAATGCAACAGATGGAGATATATTAATTGCATTTGCTTTACTGAAGGCTTCTGAAAAATTTAACAGAATAGATTACAAAAATGAGGCTTTTTCAATCCTTTCGGATATAAAGAAACACCTTTATATAAATTTTTCAGGCATGCATTTACTTTTACCGGGTTATTATGGCTTTTATTCTGAAAAAACTATTACTGTAAATCCTTCCTACTTTATCTTTCCTGCCTTTGAACTTTTTGCATTATTAGATGAAAGGGATTTCTGGGAAAAAATCATTGAAAGTTCTCTTTTCATCTTAGGAAGGGCAAAATTTGGTATTTTTGCCTTTCCTCCAAACTGGATTGAATTAGAAAACAATGAAATCAGAATCAAAAAGCAAGTCCAAATCTCAGATGAAGAAGCCAAATTAAAATATGAAAATTTTGGCTTTGATGCAATCAGAGTTCCACTTTATCTGGCATTGAGCAACAGAGAGAAAATAAAAGAAAAAACAAAAGATTACTTTTCACTAATTGAAATTTACAAAAAAAATAATTGCATACCAGCTGAAATTTATCTTCAGGACGAACAAATAAACAAAAATTGTAATGCACCTGCTGGTTTTTATGCAGTTTATAGTCTGATAGCTAAAGCAATAGGAGATAAAAAGCTATCAGATGAGTTATTTGCAAAAGCCAAAGAAATTTTAAGAAATGAAGAGAGAAATTACTATTCATGGAGTTTATTTTTACTGTGTTCAATGGTAGGAAAAAGATGAAAACCTTAGTAGCAGTAATGACAATATTTTTTACAGTGCTCACAGCCTTTGCTGAACCGCCTATTTCCTTTCCTAAAATTCCAAAACCATTTCAAAGGGAACAAAGGGGAGTTGAAAAACAAGGGGAAATAATAATTGAAAGAAAAGATAAAACAGGCATTACCATTGAAACCAAAGATACAAAAAAAGAGGAGTCTCTAAAAGAAGGAATTACTTATGGGGAAATTCCCAAACTAAAACCTCAAAAAATACACTTAAAACCTGATGTTGTATCTGAAAAGGACAAACTAAAAAGACTGCTTTGGACATCAGAAGTTTCTGAATTAGATAAAGTAAATTATGCCAATAGAATTTTAGATATTGCACCAAATGATAAATCAGCCCTGGAGTTTCTTGCTTGGCATTATTACAACAATAAAAACTTTAAAAAAGCAATGGATTACTTTGAAAAACTTTTTAAATACTATCCAGAGGATAAAAACTCCATTAAAGGTTTTGTTTTAACATTGAGAGCAACTGGTAATCCTGAACAAGCATTAGAAATAGCAAAAAAATTTAATATAGAGATAGATTTATTAGATTTAGAGAGGGAGATTGTTAGCAAAGATTATGAACAAGCAAAGAAAACAGGAGATAATAAGGAACTAAAGAAATTTATTCAAAGGCACATAGAAAAACCCAATAGATGTTACATGGCAGATATATTTTTTGAGGCAGCAAAGAAAATTCTACCCTTTGATAAAAAGATGGGACAGGAGACGCTTTTTTTATTACTTAATTGCGAAGACATTCCTGTTGAACTCAGATATGGAATAGTCGCAGAACTGTCATCTTACATTGAATATGAACAATTCGCAAATTTAAAAGAACAACAGTGGTCACATTTCAGCAAAGAGACATTGTTTGTTAATAAATTAGAAAAATTAGAGATCAGCATCCTTCAGAAAAATCTCTCAAGAGAAGATATAGATGAGGCAAAAAAGTTTGATTATGCGCAAAGGATACTTAAATTAGACCCAGAAAACTTATTTGCAAAGGAATTTTTAGGGTGGCATTTCTACAGCAATAAAAAATATCCAGAGGCTGAAGAAATATTCAGGGAGCTATTTAATAAAACCTCAGAACAAAATGCATTAAGGGGACTTATTTTTACGCTTCTTTCTCAAAATAAAATTGATGAAGCGTTAGAGTTTTCAGAAAAAAACAGCAAAATCTTGGACTCAAGCATTAAATCTACAGTTTACTCAACCTCAATAGGTAAGTTACTTGATGATGGACAAAGGGAAAAAGCATTTTCTTTAATGAAAATGCTAAGTGAAAAGGAAGATGAAGTATTGAAAAAAATTGCTTCAGATTATTACTGCAAAGAGGGTATGCCTGTCACAGCATCTTTTGTTAGTTACAGAGATGAACAAGCATGCTACAGCAGAGAAAAATATATGAAAATCCAAATCTCACCTTCTTACAGGTACAAAAAAGGAGAAAGCGGACTGTCTAAGATTAAAATATTTGAAAACAGAATCAGCCTTATTTATCCGTTTCCAAATAGTAATGTTTTAATATTTTCCATAGTAGGTGAACATTTGAACTCAGGAAGTATTTCAGAAAAAGCACAAATTGGCAGATATTATCTTTCTTTAGATGGAAAACCTGCTTTACAAACTCCAATAGACAGTAAATTGACTCTTAAACCTGAAATAACCTTTAAAAAAGAGGGAATTCCTTCTTTAGTCATTATACTTGGTTCATCTCCTCTCAACGCTCTTTATAGTCCTACTCCAGTTATTGATTTCATTATTTATGATAAAGATTGGAAAATAAATTTATTCAGAAAGCAAGTCAATGACTCAATTTTGTCCTATATTGGACAGAAAGACCCTTATACAAACGACAAATGGGGAATGGTATTATCTACGGGTGTGTCTGGAGAATATTCTTTTAAACTTTCAAAACCTCTTTGGTTTACTGTAAAAGCACAGTATGATATTTTAAAAGGTAAAAATGTCATAAATAATAACCATTTTTCAAGTACGATTAGTTTCGGTGCTTATAGGGATTTAGATAAAGAAAGGACTGTTAATCTTGGATTATTCTTGGTATTTGATCACTATAGCAAAAACACTAACTATTTTACATATGGTCACGGTGGATATTATAGTCCGCAGGTTTTCCTTATGCCGGGAATAAGCTTCAGATACACAGAAAAAAAATGCTGCACAGAAAACATTGATATAAAAACCGCCATTGGATACATATACGAAAAAACAAAAGATTCACCAAAATATCCTTTAAATGGTCCGTATCCTGAAACCCAGCCTGCTGTTGATGACTTTAATAGTAACTACGCTGGTAGCAAGAAAGGAAAACTTGGTGGTTCCCTTGAAGCATACATAGAGAAAAATCTTAATTTTGGTAAGGCGGTCTTTTTCTTTAAGGGCAATGTCAACAGAGGATATAATGAATTTTTAATCGGTGGTTCACTATTTTTTGATTTGTTTTAATTTGATACGATAAAAATTTTTTAACTGATAGACTTATTTATTACAACTAAAATTATGCGATTCTCAAGCTTCATTGTGAGTGGTTACCACTGCTCAAGCTTCCAAGCATTCTCCATAACGAAACAAAGGTCTGAAGTAACTAAAGAACTCGCAATGATACTTAAAAATCTTTTAATTTTGCTTGGAAATATTATAACTTTTGAAATAACTCTTAGCAACCAATTAAAATTAAAAAATGAATCTGCTCAAATTTGAAAAACCAACCCGCTACATAAACAGCGAAATTAATGCCATAAAAAAACAAGGCAAAAATTTTATAAGATTTGCTCTTTGTTTTCCAGATATCTATGAAATTGGAATGTCCCATCTTGGCTTAAAAATTCTTTATCACATTTTAAACAAAATGCCCGATGTATATGCTGAAAGGGTTTTTTATCCGTGGGTTGATATGGCTGAATACATGAAAAATAACAAGATACCGCTCGCATCCCTTGAGACAAAAACTCCACTTAAAGAATTTGACATTATTGGTTTTAGTCTTCAGTATGAGCTTTCTTATCCAACTGTCTTAAATATGCTTGATCTATCTCAAATTCCTTTAAGATGGACAGAAAGACTAAGTAAAGAATATCCCTTAGTTGTTGCAGGTGGACCTTGTGCATTGAATCCTTTGCCAATGTCTCAATTTATAGATGCTTTTTTAATTGGAGAAGGTGAGGAGGCAGTTGTTGAACTTGTAAATGTTTACAGAGATTGGAAAAAGAATGGAGGAACAAAAGAGGATTTACTGCTTGAAATAAGCAATATTTCAGGTTTTTATGTTCCCTTTGTTGGGAAAAAGCCTGTAAAAAGAAGATTTGTTGAAAATTTAGATAAAGCTGATTTTCCAACTGTCCCACCAATTCCATATGCAAAAATTGTTCATGACAGAGTTTCCATTGAAGTATCAAGGGGATGCCCTTCAGGATGCAGATTTTGTCAGGCAGGCATGATTTATAGACCTTTGAGGATTAGAAATCTAAAAAATGTTTTAGAGCTTGCGGTTAAGTCTATAGAAAATACTGGTTACGAAGAACTTTCTTTACTTTCCTTTAGCATCGGACATTATCCTTATTTGATGGAGCTTGTTGATTCTTTAAACAATACTTTTACCGGACAGGGAATCGCTATATCCCTACCATCAATAAGGGCTGATAAAGTTACAAAAGAGCTTGCGCAGAAGATAAAATTTACAAGAAAAACAGGATTTACAATTGCACCTGAGGCAGCTACCGAAAGATTAAGATGCGTAATTAATAAAAATATAACAAATGAAGATATTGAAAGGGCTTGCTCAATTCTTTTTGAAGAAGGATGGCTCAGCATAAAGCTTTATTTTATGATAGGACTTCCAACAGAGACTGAAGAAGATATTGAAGAAATTGTAAATTTAAGCAGAAGAATTTTAAAACTTGCTAAAAATTATACAAAAAAATTCGTTGACATTAATGTAACTGCGTCTCCTTTTATTCCAAAACCTCATACTCCTTTTCAATGGCTTGGACAAATTGGATTTGAAGAGATGAGGGAAAAGCTTGATTTCATAAAAAATTCATTCCACAAAAGCAAAATTCATTATAAAGGCCATGACCCTCAAATGAGTATTCTTGAAGCAGGACTTTCAAGGGGTGATGAACGAGTTGGTGAAGTTATTTATAGTGCATGGCTTAAGGGAGAGAGTTTTTCGGCATGGACAGAGCATTTTAACTTCAGCAGATGGCTTGATGCAATGAATGAAACAGGCATAGATTTATTTGAATATGCCCAAAAAAATTATCCCATTCACCAATCACCATCCACCAACCACCAGCTTCCATGGGATTTTATTGATGCAGGAGTAAAAAAAGATTTTCTTCAGAAAGAGCTTGAAAAAGCATTAAACCTTCAAAGTACTGAAGAATGCTTACAGAAATGCTCCTTATGTGGTATAGAAAAATGCAATATTCATTCACAAAAAAATGAGCCTGAAACAGCAAGCATCATTCTTTCAGATTCTGTTCTTTCAGAACAAATCACTAATGTGAGATTTTGCCATATAAAAAAAGACTCTTTAAAATATCTTTCCCAGCTTGAACTTGGAAACCTGCTTACAAGAGTTTTGAGAATGGCAAAGATACCATTTGTTTTATCAAAAGGATTTCATCCAAAGCCCGAAATTTCCTTTGGTCCTTCCCTCTCTGTTGGGATAGAATCCGATGCAGAGTATTTTGACTTAAAAATTTACGGAGAGTTTAAAGAAGAATACATTGAAAGAATGAACAGACTTTTGCCTGAAGGCTTGAAGATAAAATCTGCAAAAGTAATTTCCCCCCAGACTCCATCTATCAGTGCCTTTATTAACCGTTACGAATACATAATAAAGTCAGAACATGGATTTGCTCCAATTAATACTGAAAAACTACAAAATAAAGTGATTGAAAGAAAAGAAAAAGCTTATCCTCTTTCAGATTTTGTTGAAAAAATTCAGATTAATCCTGAAGAAGTGTGTATAATAGTTAAAGATGGAGAAATTAAGGCA
>JBEPZQ010000073.1:0-8021 GCA_041640755.1 Thermodesulfovibrio sp.
CCTCCTTCCTTTAGATTGCTTGCCTAAAAGAAGGAGGTTAACATATATGTGACATTTCAATTTAGTAAAAACAGATGACATTTTAATATAGTAACCACACTGACCACAAAAAGTATTGACTCAATTTAGAGCTATGCTTTAATATAAAAATAATCCAACAGAAGTTGGATTAAGTAAGCCATGAAGGTAAGGGAAGAACCCTTTAAACTTCATGGTTTTTTTTTGGCTCCCATATACCCCTCACCCCTTAGTTGCCCCCCTAAGGGGTCTCCCTCCTAAGAAAAGGAGACCTGCAAAGGGTCTCCTTTTTTTGTTAAAAATGTTATTATAAAAAAATGAAAAAGATAGTCTTAGCAATCAGTGGTGCTTCGGGAGTGATATATGGCTTAAAATTGTTGGATGCTGTTATTAATAATTTCCATGTCGCCCTCATTGTATCTAATTCTGCAATAGATGTTATTCAACATGAAACTTCAATGGATTTTAAAAATATTGAAAGCATCAAAAAGAAATTTAATCATCCGAATCTAATGGTATATTCTGAAAAAGATTTATCCGCTCCAATTGCAAGTGGTTCTCATAAAACCTATGGTATGTTTATTGTTCCATGTTCTATGAAGACATTGTCTTCAATTGCAAATGGTTATGCCGATAACTTAATTACTCGCACAGCTGATGTAATGATAAAAGAGAAAAGAAAACTTGTTATCTCACCGAGAGAGATGCCTCTGAGTGCAATCCATCTTGAAAACATGCTCAAACTTGCAAAACTCGGAGTAATAATTGCGCCTCCAGTTCCGGGTTTTTATCATAAACCTGAAAGTATTGATGATATTGTTAATTTCGTTGTAGGTAAACTTCTTGATTGTATGGAAATAGAAAATCAACTTTATAGGAGATGGAATGGATAAGACAGGCGTAATTTTGCTTAATATGGGTGGACCTGACAGTCTTGATGCTGTAAAGCCCTTTCTTTTTAATCTTTTCTGTGACCCTTATATAGCTAATTTTGGACCAATGCAAAAACCATTTGCTTGGATGATTTCAACCTTGAGAAGCAGAAAAGTAAAGAAAGCTTATGGTTTAATTGGAGGCAAATCACCCTTAAAGGAGATTACGCTGAAACAAGCAGAGTTACTTGAGAAATCTTTAGGTGGTGAATTTTCGGTTAAAGTCGGAATGAATTACTGGCATCCATTTATCAACGAAGCTTTAAATGAGTTTGAAAATCAAGGGATAAAAAAAATCATTGCCCTATCGCTTTATCCTCAATACTGCAAAGCCACTACTGCTTCAATTATTGATAGATTTAAGGCTTATGCGAATAAAAAATTTGATTATGAAATCATCAGTTCTTGGTGTGACCATCCTCTGTTTATTGAAGCTTGGATTGACAACATTAAAGAAGCTTTTAATAAACATGGTGATGCTTTTGTTCTTTTTAGTGCTCACGGTATTCCTCTGTCACTCCACAAAAAAGGTGATCCCTATGTTTCAGAGGTTAAGCGAACAGTAAAAGCAATTGTTGAAGGTTTTAAAATTAATGAATGGAGTCTTTGCTATCAAAGCAGAACAGGTCCTGTGAAATGGGTTGAACCATCTACTGAAGAAAGCATTAAAGAACTTGCTCACAGAAATATAAAAAAAGTTTTTATCGTTCCAATCAGCTTTGTCTCTGACCATATTGAAACGCTTTATGAAATTGATATTGTTTATAAAAAAATGGCAGAAAAACTTGGGATACAGCTAATAAGAGTGCCTTCTCTGAATACTTCTGATAAATTCATTAAAACCCTGAAGGCTTTGGTTTTAGCCCTAAAGTAATATACTCTCGTAATTACGATTCATCATCCATTACTTACCAATACAAAATTCGCTAAATATGAGATTTAAGATTTCCTCGGTAGTGACAATGCCAACAATCTGACCTAAAAAGCTAAGAGCCTCTCTGAGAAACATAGCAGTAATCTCAAGGGGTTCTTTATTTATGAAACTTTTAAGAGCACTTTGAAGTGCTTCAAAAGCTTTTTCAAGAGCTATCTTATGTCTTAATTTTGTTACCACTAAACCTTCCTGCCTGTATTTGTTAGAGATTGATGTGTTGAATATAAGCTCTTTTAGCTCATCTATTCCCTCGCCCGTTAAAGCTGACATTTCAACCATAGGCTTATTTTTTAACTCTTCTGGCAGAGTAAATTCTTTGCTCCTGATATCTTTTTTGTTTAAAATTACAATTACTTTTTTGTCTTTAACCTTTTGTATGATCTCCATATCAAGACTATCAATTTCTCTGCTCGAGTCAAGGACAAGCAAAACTAATTCTGCATCCTCAATAGCCTTAAGTGTTCTTTTTATTCCCTCAGCTTCAACAAGGTCATATGCCTGTCTTATTCCTGCAGTATCAATTATTTTTAAAGGAATGCCTTTAATATTTACATACTCCTCAATGATATCTCTGGTAGTCCCGGGAATTTCAGTGACTATTGCTCTATCCTTCATCAGAAGCGCATTCAGAAGAGAGGATTTTCCAACATTTGGTTTTCCTACAATTGCAGTTGTCAGTCCTTCTCTGTAAATCTTTCCTTCCTCGTATCCTTCAATAAGTCCCTTTATCTCATCGGCAATTCTTGCTATTTCATCTTCTATCTCCCTTTCAGTCAATCCATCAATGTCTTCCTCAGGGAAATCAATATAGGCTTCAACATGGGCACATATTCTTGTTAAAGAATCTCTTAGGGAGTTTATTTTTTGAGATAACTTGCCACTTAGATGTTCAAGGGCTATTTTTTGAGCTTCATCAGTTTTTGCCCTTATAAGGTCAATAACAGACTCTGCCTGACTTAGGTCAATTCGTCCGCGCAAAAAAGCTCTTTTTGTAAACTCGCCCGGCTCTGCAAGTCTTGCTCCTTGTTTTATAACAATATTCAAAATTCTTTTTAAGATTATAAATCCACCGTGACAGTTTATCTCCACAACATCTTCCTTTGTGTAAGTGTTTGGTGCACGCATTACTGAGACCAGAACTTCGTCTATCCTTTCATTTGTTTCTAAATCAATTATAAAACCATAGTGGATGGTGTGGGATTTTACATTATGCAGGTTTATCCCTTTAGGAGACTGAAAAATTCTATCAGCAATTGAAATAGCATCAGGACCGCTTATTCTAATAATACCAATACCGCCTTCTCCTAATGGTGTGCTTATAGCGGCAATTGTGTCAAATTCTGAGGAAATCACGCCTTGGCTTTTGTTTTCTGATTAATGTAAAATTGCTGTGCTATTCCAAAAATATTGTTTACAAGCCAGTATAACACCAATCCTGATGGAAAGGTGAGGAAAAGGAATGTAAATACTACTGGCATAAGCAACATTATTTTTTGTTGTGTTGGATCCATAGTTGAAGGTGTCATCTTTTGCTGAATTAACATTGTAGCACCCATCAAAATCGGAAGCACATAATATGGATCCTTAGCAGAAAGGTCTTGAATCCATAACATAAATGGAGCCTGTCTTAGTTCTATCGCTACTGTCAATATTTTATACAATGCAAAAAACACAGGAATCTGCAGCAGTATTGGTAAACATCCACCCATTGGATTGATCTTGTATTTTCTGTAAAGCTCCATCATCTCCTTCTGAAGCCTCTGAGGATCATTTTTGTATTGTTCCCTTAATTGAGCTAATTTTGGTTGAAGTTCACTCAATTTTTGCATTGATTTCTGACCACGATTAACTAAGGGAATAAAGGGTATTCTCACAAGGATTGTAAGAATTATGATAGCAACTCCGTAATTAGATGTAATGCTGTATAAAAGCTTTAAAAACCAAAATAGGGGGCGAGCAATAATTGAGAAAAATCCAAAATCTACGATATGCTCAAGACCTAATTTAAACTTTTTTAAATAATCATACTCCTTTGGAGCTGCAAAAATTTTATAATGATTAACTCCATCCTGAAACTCAACTGATACAAGAGCATTTCCATTATAAGGAGATACCACAAACTGATTTGCCTTGCTTATTGGCGTTAAAGCTGCAAAGAAGTATTTATCTTCCTGAGCAACCCATTTAACTCCATCCTTGTAAACTGCAGGCTCTTTTATCTTTGAAGGATTAAGTTCAATTCTGTCAGCATCTTTTAGAATAACAGGACCCCAATGGGATGCATCTTCCTTGTCAAATATTCCAAAATCCTTACCCAGTGTTACATAATAGTTCCCAAGCCCTGTTATTTCATCTTTGACATCAATTGCATAATCTGTTTTGTTGAAAATAAAGCTTCTTTTTATTGAAACATCGCCATCATTATAGCTGAAAGCAACAACTGCTTCTTCGGAATTACTAAAGGAAGCCCTTGAACTGTCAACATTAAACATGGCTTTTGCATAATCAAGCTGTGAATTTTTTAAAATTGAAAGGGCTGAAATTTCAGAAGCCGAAAGAACAACAGGATTGCCTTTATTGTCTTTATATTTCTTTAAAAGAACTCGCTTAATTGTTGCACCCTCATTTGAGAGTATTACTTTGAAAACATCATTTTCAACTGTTATTTCCCTGTATTTGTCATCTTTTACAATTTTCTCCACAGGCTTTTTCTCAGCAGGCAGCTGAACAGCTGGAGTTTTAGTGTCTACGGATTTCTCCTGCTTTTGTGTCTCTTGCTGTTGAACAGGCTGATTTTTAGGCTGATAGTATTTTGTATAAAAATACTGAAAGCCAAAAAGTATTGCCATACTTATGATTACTGCTAATACTGCTCTTAAACCTGAGTTTTCCATATTCTCACCTTAAAGGGTCATAACCTCCTGGATGAAATGGGTGGCATTTTAGTATTCTTTTTATAGATAGAAAAATACCTTTTATTCCATATTTTTTTATTGCCTGCTCTGCATATTCTGAGCAAGTCGGATAAAACCTACATGCTGGTGGCATTAATGGAGAAATAAATCTCCTGTAAATTCTTATGAAAAATAGAAATATATTTGAGACTAAGGAGTTAATCTCCATCTTCCCTTAGCTCTTCTTCTTTTTATTACTCTTCTTCCACCAGGAGTACTCATTCTTTTGAGAAATCCATGAGTTCTTTTCTTTTTTAGCTTATGTGGGCGATATGTAGTATATGCTCCCAATTTTCCACCTCCCTAATTAAAATTTATAAGGAATAAGTGCTCTAACTGTCTTGTACATTGTCTCATCTACTAAAGCTGCTTGTCTTAACCTTCTCGTTCTTTTAGAAGGCTTACCTGTAAGAAGATGGCTTTTGTTTGCCCTTCTGCGGACTATTTTACCTGTGCCTGTAACTTTAAATCTTTTTGCTGCACCTCTGTGTGTTTTAATTTTTGGCATAAATAATCTCCTCCTTCAAGGTGTTAGACAATTATTTTAATAGATTTTTAAGGAAATTATCAATCTTTACTCGGAGCAATAATCATGCTCATATTATTTCCTTCAAGTTTTGGCTCCTGTTCAATTTTATGAGGAAAACCTATCAGAAGAGCTTTTATTTTATCAAAAACTTTCATTCCGAGTTCAGAATGAACAATTTCCCTTCCTCTGAAAAATAATGTAACCCTTGCCTTATCTCCATCTTCAAGAAATCTTTTAATATGCTTTACTTTTAACTGAAGGTCATGGTCAGATATTTGAGGTCTTATTTTTATTTCCTTAACTGTAGATGTTTTTTTGGCAGAGGTTTTCTTTTCTGTCTGATACTTATATTTTCCATAGTCCATTATTCTACATACAGGCGGGTTTGCATTTGGTGCTACTTCAACAAGGTCATATCCTCTCTCTCTTGCAATTGCCAAAGCCTCTCTTATACTTACAACTCCTAACTGCTTTCCACTTTCATCAACCAATCTTACTTCCTTTGCCTTAATGGCTTCGTTTACTCTTGTGTCCTTTGTTGCTATTGTGTCACCTCCTCAAATGATTTTTTAGTCTTTATTTGTCCGTCAAGCATTTCAATGAAATTATCAAGTTCAATTAGTTCAAAGTTTTTGCCATCCCTTCTTCTGACTGTAATTGTTTTTGTCTCAACCTCTTTATCACCAAGTATTAACATATAGGGAATTTTTTCCAATGTTGACTGCCTGATTTTATAGCCTATCTTTTCATTTTCAATGTTAAGTTTTGCTCGTATCCCTTGATTCATAAGTTTTTCATAAACCTCTTTAGCATATTCTACGTGTTTTTCAGAAATTGACATTACCTCTACCTGTATTGGAGATAGCCAAATTGGGAAAGCTCCTGCGTAATGTTCAATAAGAACTCCCATAAATCTTTCTAATGAACCCATCAATGCTCTATGAATCATTATAGGTCTGTGCTCTTTCCCATCCTTTCCTCTATATGTAATATCAAATCTTTCGGGTATATTAAAATCAACCTGAATTGTACTACATTGCCAAGCTCTATTCAAAACATCCTTTATTTTTATATCAATCTTTGGACCGTAAAAAACACCCTCTCCTGGGTCTATCTGATATGGCAAATTTCTAACTTTCAAGGCTTGTTCAAGTGCAGATGTTGCCCTTTCCCAGTTTTCAAGAGAACCTACATATTTTTCAGGTCTTGTTGAAATGTAAATTTCGTAGTTGTCAAAACCAAAGGTTGAAAGAATAAATACAGTAAAATCAAGAACTTTCTGAATTTCCTCCTCCAGTTGCTCCTCTGTGCAAAATATGTGGGCATCATCCTGTGTAAAGCCTCTTACTCTTAAAAGACCATGCAAAACGCCTGAACGTTCATATCTATAAACTGTTCCAAGCTCAGCAAATCTTAATGGTAAGTCTCTGTAACTGCGAAGTTCGGATTTGTATACCTGAATGTGAAATGGGCAGTTCATAGGTTTGAGTTGATAAGCAACTTCATCTATTTGCATCGGAGAAAACATGTTTTCCCTGTAAAAATCAAGATGACCACTCTTTGACCAGAGATCAAGCTTAGCTATATGAGGCGTATACAGAAGCTGATAACCTGCCTTCAGATGCTCATCCTTCCAGAAATCCTCTATCACCTTTCTAATAATTGCTCCATTTGGAAGCCATATTATTAATCCCGGACCAATTTCATCGCTTATTTCAAACAATCTGAGCTGTTTTCCCAACCTTCTGTGGTCTCTCTTTTTTACTTCCTCAAGAAATTTAAGATACTCATCAAGCTCATCCTTTGTGGGAAAAGCAGTTCCGTATATTCTTTGGAGCATTTTATTTTTCTCATCACCCCTCCAATAGGCTCCAGCAACATTTAAAAGTTTGAATGCCTTTACCATTCCCGTATGGGGTATATGAGGACCTCTGCACAAATCTATAAAACCACCTTCTTCGTATATTGATACTGTATCATCTTCTATTTCATTAATAATTTCCAACTTATATGTTTCACCAAGTGATTCAAAGAGTTTTAATGCCTCAGCTTTAGGAATTTCTTTTCTGACAAAAGCTTTTCTTTCCTTTATTATTTCCTTCATTTTTTTCTCAATCTTTTGCAAATCCTCTTCAGTGAAGGGCTCATCTTTATCAAAATCATAATAAAAACCACCTTCAATTGCAGGTCCTATTGTAACTTTAACATCAGGAAACAACTCCTTTACCGCATGAGCCATTATATGGGCGGTGCTGTGCCTTAAAATTTCAAGTCCTTCTTTGCTATTTAAGCTAACTATTTCTACTTCATCATCGGGATTTAATGAGGATAAAAAAGAAATATCCTTTAAGACTCCATTTACTTTAATTGCTATAGCTTGATTTTCTTTTAGAATATTCTTTAATTCTTCAGGTGTGATTTCAATGATTTGATTTTCTCTTTTTAGTTTAATGCTATTCCTCCTTAAATACTTTATTGATAACTATATTAACGCAAAATTAATATCATAATCAACTAAAATTTTAATGATGTGGTTACTATATTAAAATGTCATCTGTTTTTACTAAATTGAAATGTCACATATATGTTAACCTCCTTCTTTTAGGCAAGCAATCTAAAGGAAGGAGGTTTTATGGAGAAAAAAATACATTTTT
>JBEPZQ010000074.1:0-7966 GCA_041640755.1 Thermodesulfovibrio sp.
AAGTAATCTTGCTTTTTATACCCCATAATGTCACTGCACCTGTTGCGTGCGATAGCTGAAATCCACCAATTTGTAACTGCAAATCCCCGATTAACATCTTCACTGCAATCCTTCATTCAACACGTCACTGCGAGCCTCCGAAGGAGGCGAAGCAGCCTCAAGTGAACAAAGATTCTCTATAAAAAAACGCTAAATTTATTAGCAATTTTTAGATTTCTATCTGTTCAGTAATAATCAAAGTAGGTTTTTATATTGTGTTATAATTTTTAATGTCCTTCAAACTCGGAAAAATCAGTGATTTGGCAAAGCCTTTAACAGTAACAATATTTATCCTTCAGTTTATACTTATCATTGGTTATTTGGGATACAACTACTACATGGACTCCTCAGAAAGCTGCATTGAATGTCATGGCTCAAAGGAAAAAATGCAAGAGCTTGGCTATCCACAATTTTATGTAACTTTGCAGGAGGTAAGAGAGCAGACAGGTCATAAAACTGTATTTTGCAGAGATTGCCATCTTGGTAATGGAAGAGCTTGGGACAAAGAAAAAGCCCATAAAGGTATGCTTAAGCCAATTTTTTTAACTGAAGATGCAGAACCTGTTGAAAGAAAAAAAATTTATTCGGAAAAAGATAAAGAACTTAATAAGATAGAGCCAATGGGAGAGAATTCTCTTTTTGAACTTTTGCCTAAAGAAGTAGAAGATGGAGAGTTAATTTTGCATCACAAAATAAGAAACATTCTCTGGCATGACAGAGACCCTTTAAGCCTTAACTTTGACCCTAAAATTGCAGAGAAAACATGTGGAAAAAGAGGATGTCATACTGAAGAGCTTAGGCAATTTAAAACCACTATCATGGGAATAAACTTCAGACAAAGAACAATGAGAACTTGGCTTGAACCATACGGACCACACAACTGCGGACCATCTTTTGCAGACCTTCCACCTGAGGAGATATTAAGGAAAGCAGGATTTGATTTTACAAACACTGAAAAGCTGAGAAAAGAGTATAATGTTGAATTTACAAATGAAGATGCAATGAGAAGACAGAGGCTTTGCAATGTATGTCATGCAGGTTGTCTTGACTGCCATTATGCACCAGAGAAAAATAAATCCCATAAATTTATCAAAGTGCCTGACTCATACTCCTGCATGGGAAGAGGAAGAGGAAACTCTGTTTGTCACACTGGTTCAGCTCATTCAAGAAGAGGAGAGACATACATAGGTAAATTTTACTCTATTCCACAGGGAAGACAGCCAGATGTTCACTTTACTAAGGGAATTCACTGTATTGAATGTCATCCAACAGGTAAAAAAGGAATGGGAGATATGCAGAGAAAAGCAGCATGTGGAGATTGCCATGTTGATATTGAAAAAGCCCATTCAAAATCAATTCATAAAAATCTTACATGCACTGCCTGTCATGTATCAGAAGCAGGAGGATATCAGATAACTGTGTGGGGTAAAGGATATATTGGAGAAAAGCCAACGCTTTTTAAAAAATATTCGCTTTATTATGGATTTCAGAAGCCTTTGATTTTGATGAAGGACCAAAGAGGAATTTGGTTTCCTGTAAAAATTTTTCCCCATTCAGTTGGTCATATTTCAAAAGATGTTGCTCCAACTGGTATAAAGTTTAGATGGCAAAATGCTGAAACAAAAGATATGTATGCCATAATAGGAACATTTGATGGACTACCATCAGCAAATAAGCATTTACTTTGGCTTCAGATTGAAGAAGTTTCACATCCAATTGGAAAGGCAAGGAATTGCAGGGATTGTCACAGAAAAAGCCAGATTTCTGCCTCCCGATGGAGATATGAAGATACTCAAGGAGCAGAACCTTTTGAAGGTGGATATAAAATTGTTGCAGATGAAAAAGGCTTAAGGATTCAAGATTTTTGGCACACGGAGATTAAAGTTTTGCAGGGATATGAAATTTCAGAATTTGCATCATGGATTTACCTTAAAGATAAATGGTTTGTTGTAGGAGATTTTAGTATAAGGGTTGATGAGAAGAAATACAAGAAATATGAGAAACTTTACAAAGAAAATGTCTCAGAGATTAAGAAATTGGAAAGCAAAATAAAATCGCATAGTAAAGAGATAAAAACTTTAAAAGGAATAGTTATTCACAATCCTGATGAGCAAATCAAAATAAAGCTTCCCAAACTGTTCCAATAATAAAAATTAGGAAAAAAATCAGTCCAATCAGTGCAGTCAATCGCCAGCCTATTTTTAAATCAAGCAAAGGAACTAAAATTAAAAATCCTATACCCATAAGAGGTATTAAAACTCCGCCTATAAAAACTGTATCTGTTGAGAAAAATCTTAAAAGCCAAAAAATCCAAAGATAATACCATTCAGGTCTTGGCTGATATGCTGATAAAAAATCTATTTCTTTTCCGATAGTAGGAGGAAAAACAAATGCAAGAATTAGAATTAGCTCAAAAGTAAGCAGTGCAAAAAATAAAATTTCAATTAAATAGTCGGGATAAAATTTTTTCTTCATAGCGGTTTAGATATTCCAAGTTTTTTTATCATGTGAAAGTGAGCCCATAGAAGCAAAAAAATTATCAAAGGAAACCACAAAACATGGAAGCTGTAAAATCTTGAGAGAGTAGCTCCGCTTACCTCGTATCCTCCTCTTATTAGCAGTAAAATGCTTTCTCCAACAAAAGGAATGCTTCCAGCTATGTTTGTTCCTACAACTGTTGCCCAGTATGCCTTTTGATCCCAAGGAAGAAGATATCCTGTAAAGCCCTCAAGCATAACAATAAAGAGAAGAAGCACACCAACTATCCAATTAAGTTCTCTTGGTGGGCGATAGCTTTTTGTAATGAAAACTCTTATTGAATGAATAATCATGCTAACAATCAAAACATTTGCTGACCACTTGTGAACACCTCTTGTAAGCTTTCCAAGATAAACCTCTTCGTGAATCCTTATAATACTTTGATAAGCCTCTTTTTCAGATGGCACATAATGAACAGAGAGAAATAAGCCAGATACAAGGCATGTTAAAAAAGCTGTAAATGCAATTCCGCCAAAGCAGTAAAAATAATTAATTCCTTCAGGAATATCCCTTTCAAAAATGCCACGATGGGCAGACTTCAGCCTAAATCTATCAAGAAACCAGTCAATTATTCTTAAAATCAATTTCATATTTTAAATCCTACAAAAAGTTTATTGTTTTCTATTTTAACAGGAAGCCTTTGCAGAGGATTTTTTGGGGGACCAGACAATACATTTCCATAAATGTCATATCTTCCACCATGACATGGACATACAAATTCATTTGAAAATCTGTCAAAATTCACAAAACAGCCAAGATGGGTGCAAACTGGCGAAAGGACAATGACTCCATTTCCTGTATTGACGAGAAAGATTTTTATAGGTTTTTCAAAGTTTTCAATTTTTATCTCAATCCTCTTTACCCCCTCCATTGGAATTTTCTCTTCTGGGATTTCATGATAGCTGTATTCTTTTTTCTTGGGTCTTGATGGCTTTAAAGTAAAAAAGCCAAATATTGATAAAAAGACTGCAGCGAGTAAAAAGAATAGCTTTATAAGATTTTTTAAAAATAGCCTCCGTGAATTCATTATTTTATTCTACTACAATAGACAACTTTAAAGTTATACCCCCATCGGCTATTGAAAACAACTCTTGACAAATTATAAATTTTTTTGTAGTATTAATATTATCAAAGCAAAATAAAGGGGGTGAGGGTATGAGTATTACCCGAAGAGACTTCCTCAAAATTGGAGCAGTAACTGCTGGAGCATTGGCAGCAAGCGCACCTGCAATTAAGTCTGTCATGGCTCTTGGAAAGAAACCTGTTTCTCTTCCTCAATACATTCCAACAACATGCGAGATGTGTTTTTGGCGATGTGGTGTTATTGCAAAGGTAGTTGATGGAAAGGTTGTAAAGCTTGATGGCAATCCCCTTCATCCAAACTCAAGGGGAAAGCTTTGTGCCAGAGGTCATGGAGGTATAGGACTTTTGTATGACCCAGACAGATTAAAAACTCCGCTTATTAATACTGGAGCTCGTGGAGAGGCAAAATTCAAAAAAGCATCTTGGGATGAGGCTTTAGGTTATGTGGCAGATAAGATGCAAAAAATAAAGGAAAAATATGGAGCTGAATCAATTGCGCTTTTAACACATGGAACAATTTCAACTTATTTTATGCATCTGCTTCAAGCCTATGGCTCGCCAAACTTTGCAATGCCTTCCTTTGCGCTTTGTCGTGGCGCAAGGGGAGTTGCCTTTGAAGTGACCTTTGGAGAGGATGTTGGAAATCCTGAAAGATTGGATTTACAAAACAGCAAAGCAATAGTTCTCATTGGAAGTCATCTCGGTGAAAATGCTCACAATTCACAATGTCAGGAGTTTGCAGAAGCCATAGGCAAAGGAGCAACATTGATTGTTGTTGACCCTCGCTTTTCAACTGCTGCTGGTAAAGCAAAGTATTGGCTTCCAATTAAGCCTGCAACTGATTTAGCTCTTTTGCTTGCTTGGTGCAATGTAATTATTAACGAAGGACTTTACGATAAGGATTATGTTGCAAGGTATACAACAGGCTTTAATGAAGTAGTTCAGGCTGTTAAAGAATACACTCCAGATTGGGCTGAAAAGGAGACTGACATTCCTGCATCTATTATCGTTGAAACAGCAAGAGTGTTAGGTAAAAATAAGCCTTCGGTTTTAATTCATCCGGGAAGACATACCTCTTGGTATGGAGACAATGTGCAAAGACAGAGGGCAGTTGCAATACTCACTGCACTTTTAGGTGCTTATGGAAGACCCGGAGGAATATATTTGAATCCAAAGAAAAAGTTTGAGCCTGTTTTTCTCTCTGAGGAAGACTATCCTGACCACAAGCCAGCATTAAACAAAGGAAACTATCCATTTGCAGGAGAAGAAGGTGTAACTCATGCAATTGTCAAAGCTACTTTGACTGAGGAGCCTTATCCAATCAAAGCATGGTTTACAACAGGGACAAACATAATGAAAGCTATGCCAAATCAGAGGGATACTCTGAAGGCTGTTCAAAAGTTAGATTTACTTGTTGCGGTTGACATGATGCCCTATGATGGAGTAATGCTTGCTGATGTTGTTTTACCAGAATGTACATATCTTGAACGTCATGATGACTTTTTTGTTGTTAAAGAAAGAGCATTGGGGATATCAATCCGGCAACCAGTTGTCCAGCCCATGTATGACACAAAACCGGGATGGTGGATTGCAAAAGAACTTGGCAAAAGACTTGGACTTGAGCGTTATTTCTCATGGAATACATTTGAAGAATTTTTGAAGCACAAAGCAGAGGTGTGGGGAATTGATTATTCAGAGCTTGCAAAAAATGGATATATAAACTTCCCAGAGTCTGAAAAACCATATATACAGCCCGGTGAGGACTTCAAATTTAAGACTCCCTCAGGTAAAATTGAGCTTTACAGCAAAGAATTGAAAGAACACGGCTTTGACCCCGTCCCAAAATATACAAAGCATGAGCAACCACCTGAAGGATGGTTTAGGCTAATTTACGGAAGAGCGCCTGTTCATACATTCTCAAGAACAACCAATAATCCATCCCTTTGGGAATTGATGGAAGAAAATGTTGCTTGGATTAACGCAAAGGTAGCAAAGAGGAAGGGTCTTAAGAACGGAGACTATATTGTTTTGGTTAATCAAGATGGAGTAAAAAGCAATAAAGTAAGAGCAAAAGTGACTGAAAGAATCCGTCCAGACTGTATTTATATGGTTCATGGATTTGGTTCTACATCTAAAATGCTTCGCAAGGCATATTTAAGGGGAGCTGATGACCAGCAATTGATAACAAGATACGCAATTGATCCAATTTCAGGCACTGTTGGAATGAGAGTAAACTTTGTCAAAGTCACAAAGGAGGTCTGATATGCCAAGATATGTTATGGTTATAGATGTTGAAAGGTGCATTGGCTGTATGGCATGTGTTATAACCTGTAAAAAAGAAAATGATGTACCTGCTGAACATTATAGAACCAGAGTAGTGGAGGAAGTAAGAGGTGAATTTCCGCACCTGAGAATGGAGCTAAGAAGCGAACTTTGTAATCACTGTGAAAATGCTCCATGCATAGATGCTTGTCCTACAAGAGCGTCTTACAGAGCAAAGGATGGCACTGTTCAGATTGATAAAATTAAATGCATTGGTTGCAAAGCCTGCATTTTAGCATGTCCCTATGATGCAAGATATTCGCATCCAAAAGGTTATGCTGACAAATGCACATTCTGTGAACACAGAATTAAAGAAGGCAAAAAACCTGCTTGCGTTGAGACATGTTTAGGAAAATCAAGAATATTTGGAGACCTTGATGAACCAAACTCTGAGGTAGCAGAACTTCTAAAGAAATATGATGCCTCAGTAAGGCTTGAGTTTGCCGGAACAAAACCGAGAGTATTTTACATAAAAAAGAAATTTGCAGGAGGTATGTGATGATAGAGCTAAGCATAACTGGAACAAATGCGATAACTTTTCCTTACCTTGAAGTTTGGGATTGGAGAATAGTAATTTATCTTTTTCTTGGAGGTCTTTCCGCTGGAATGCTTGTTATGTGCTCAATAGCAAATTTAAGAATTCCAAAACAGCCAGTTGAAGAGCTGGCACAATGCTTTAAAGCCCCTTTTATTGCTTTTATATCACTGGCAATTGGTGCACCATTTATACTCCTTGATCTTGGAAGGCCCTTTAATTCTTTCTGGCTTTTCTCAACATTTCAGCCATTGTCACTCATGTCTTGGGGTGCTTGGGGAGTTCCTGCAGTTCTTCTCGGAAATGCGCTTTATATGTTTGCAGTAATTCCTAAGGAGCAGAGATATAAACTAAGGCTTCCAATACTTATAAAAATCTCAGAAAAATTAGCACCAAAGATGAGACCCATTGCGAAATTGAATTTTGCACTTGGAATTTTCTTGGGAATATACACTGGAGTGCTTTTAAGCTCCTTCTCAGCTATTCCTCTTTGGAACAATGCAACACTTCCAATTCTGTTTTTAGTTTCTGCCCTTTCCTCAGGTGCTGCAATGATAGTTATTATTGCACATAAACCTGAAATCAAATTTCTATTTACCAAGATTGACATATGGTTAATTGTTGCTGAGCTTGTAGTAATTATGCTGTTTTTCTACGGACTTTATACATCAACAGCACCTTACAAGAAGGCAATAGAGCCATTCTTCTCCCTTACAAGCGAACATTTTATATTTACAATGGCACTGATAGCAATATTTTTACTCCTACCGCTTGCACTAAGACTTAAACTTGGAGAGCTAAAGGAGTTTGAGGATGGATTTCACGGTGAGTTTACAAAGGAGCAGATATTTAGAATGAACTTTGCAGCTATTTTAGTTTTAGCAGGAACACTGATTTTAAGAGCAGCAATAGTTTATGCAGGACAGTTGACAAAGCTTGGAGCATATTGATATAACTTCATTAAGAAATCTCAAAAAGAAAGGGGGTGAATTAAAATGAGAAAAGCAGTTGCATTGTTGGTAGCATTCGTATTTGTATTCGGTGTTGCTTTTGCTTCATTTGCTGCTGAAGCCAAAGAGGTAAAGGGAACAGTTACAAAGATTGAAGGGAACAAAGTAACAGTAAAGCAGGCAGATGGCAAAGAAGTTACAGTTGAAGTGAAGGACGCAAAGGGTATTAAAGTTGGTGACAAAGTAACAATTAAAGACGGAGTTGTAAAGAAAGAGGAAACCAAAAAAGAAGAAAAGCCAAAGAAGAAAAAAGCAGTAGAAGGTTGCTAATTTTTAACAAGGAGGAAGGATTTTCCTTCCTCCTTATATTTTCATCTTATCCCAAAAATAGCGATAGAAATCCAATAATTGGCATAACCATTTGAAAATTAAGTATTTTTTGCTGTCATTGCGAGCATCCGAAGGATGCGAAGCAATCTCTATGAAGGGGAAAAGGCAA
>JBEPZQ010000075.1:0-4407 GCA_041640755.1 Thermodesulfovibrio sp.
TAATAAATTATATCTAAATAGAGAGATTTTTTAAAATTTTTGTTAATTTGCCCAAAAATAGCGATAGAAATCCAAAAATTGGTATAACCATTTGAAAATTAAGTATTTTTTGCTGTCATTGCGAGCATCCGAAGGATGCGAAGCAATCTCGTTCCTTTAACCATCCACCATTCACCAACCACCAATTAGAGACTGCTTCGCCCCAACGAGTGGCTCGCAGTGACGAGTGTCTATCTCTATTTTTTGTTAATTTGTCTTAAGTAAACTTTTCTTGAGATTACTTCGTTGCGGAGGCTGTCGCGAGCAGAAGAGTGACGAACCTCGAAATAACGAGAAGTAGCAATGCATCCAATGATGATAAAGAATTATGGCTCGTAAGGAAGGGCAGGGTTGTTATTCTAAATAGTCAACAGCCTATCTTAAGTGCCCTTATGATTGCAGAAGACAGAAGAGCCTGTCGCGAGTCGACGACAAGGTGACTATTCGCAATAATGCTTGATAATTGTATATTTAAGAATTTTACAATTTAGTATAATACGATAAAACAAATTATGGGAGGACATAGGGATGAAAAAAATTAGGTGAAGAATTTTACAGGCTATTGCATCCAAAAGTTGTTTTTTTACTTACCTCTATTAGTAAAGAAGGGAAACCAAATGTTATGGCTTGTGCATGGGCAACTCCTGCTTCTGAGGAGCCACCAATGGTTATAGTTTGTGTAGCAAAGGAACATTATACAGCAGAATTGATTCTTGAAACAGGCGAGTTTGCAATTAATATTCCAACAAATGACATGGTAAAGGCAATATGGATTTGCGGAAAGAAATCTGGTAGAGAGGTGGATAAATTTAAGGAGGCAAATCTTAAGATTCTTAAGCCTGAGAAAGTTTCAGCTCCTCTGATTGATGGATGTGCAGGTTATATTGAATGTAAACTCAAAGAAACCATAGATGCTGGAGAATGTTATGCTTTTCTATCAGATGTTGTGTCAGCTCGGGTAGATGAAAAATACTTTAAAAAAGGCGTCTGGCTTGCAGATACAATCCCTATGCATCTTGGTGGAAGCAGAATTGTTTATTTTAAAGATGAAAAAAGAGGTTGATATTTTTTAAAATATGCGTATGCTTAGATATCTTACAGCTGGCGAGTCACATGGAAAAGGACTTTTAGGCATCATTGAAGGAATGCCTGCAGGCGTTGTTATTTCTAAGGAAGAGATTGATAGGGAATTAAAAAGAAGACAGCAGGGATACGGAAGAGGCGGCAGAATGAAGATAGAATCTGATGAGGTGGAGATTTTATCTGGTATAAGATGGGGTAAAACACTGGGTTCGCCAATCAGTCTTTTTATAAAAAATAGGGATTGGTCAAATTGGGAAAAGGGAATGAGCTCTGATCCACAGGACAAAGAAAGCATTCCTCCTGTAACAAGGCCCAGACCGGGACATGCAGATTTGGCAGGTTTTTTAAAATACAACTACGATGATATAAGAAATGTCCTTGAGCGTTCCTCTGCCAGAGAAACAGCAATAAGAGTTGCCATAGGTGCAGTTGCAAAACAATTATTGAAACATTTCAACATAAAAATCGGAAGCTTTGTAACATCCATTGGATTTGCAAAAAAAGATATTGAGACAGCTATGCTGTCATCCCAAGCTCTATTAGAGCTTTCTGAGAAAGCTGAAAACTCCAAAGTAAGATGCCCCTTTGAAGAATATGAGGAAGAGTTTATCAGTGCTGTAGATACAGCTATAAAAAAGGGAGACAGCATAGGAGGAAGTTTTGTGGTTTTTGCTACGGATGTTCCTGTAGGGCTTGGAAGTTATGTTCACTGGGACAGAAAACTTGATGGAAAAATTGCTCAGGGATTTATGAGTATTCAAGCAATAAAGGCAGTTGAAATTGGTGATGGAGTAAAACTCGGGGTGAGATTTGGGTCAGAAGTTATGGATGAAATTTTTTACGAGGAAGGAAGATTTCTACGCAATACGAATCACATGGGTGGCATAGAGGGTGGAATGACAAATGGTATGCCTGTTATTGTAAAGGCTACAATGAAGCCAATTCCAACCCTCAGAAAGCCACTCCGCTCAGTTGATATATTTTCAAAGGAATCCGTTGAGGCAGCCTATGAAAGGTCTGATATATGCGCTGTTCCAGCTGCAAGTGTCATTGGAGAGGCTGTTTTGGCATGGCATATAGCAGAAGCAATTTTAGAGAAATTTGGTGGCGATAGCATAGAAGAAGTCCTTATGAACTTTGAGAACTATCAACAAAGGATAGCAAGACGATGAAATTTCGTTCCTCTTGGATAATGACTCGTGGTTGGTTGCTGGTGGGTTTGATTTTAATTATTTTGCCCTCATCTACATTTTCTGATAATTCCTATTTAAACATTCTTTCCAATGGTAAGAAACATCTGCAATCAGGCGATTACTCTAAAGCTGAGGAGAATTTTACAAAGACTTTACCCTATTTTGAAGAAATCGCTGACTATATTCTTTTTTGGCGTGCTGAATCCCGCTTTGGATTGCAAAAATATAATGAGGCTATGGGAGATTTAGAAGAGCTTAAGAAAAAATATCCTCGCACTCCTTTGATGAAAGAGGCGCGCAAGTTAGAACTTGAAATTGCAAAAAGACTGAATGTTTCCAATATTGAAAATCTATATGAATCATATATTGCTGATTACCCTGATGACCATGCTATTAAATTTGAGTATGCTAAAATACTTAAAGAAAAAGATAATAAAAAAGCCAAAAAAATTCTCAAGGAAGTTTTTCTTTCTGTCTCCTCTTTTGCTGACAAGGCTGAAGGAGAGCTTTCTCCAGAAGACCTAACAGTTGATGATTTATTGAAAAAAGGACGTATTTTAAACAATGCCTATCTTTTCAAGAAAGCTGAAAAATATTTGCGAGAAGCTCTTCAGATGAGTAAGTCTTCCCAGAGACTAGAAATTCTCTCTGCTCTTGGATATTGTCTTTTTATGCAAAAAAGATACTCAGAGGCTGCTGAAATTTTAAAGAAATCAGCAGACACCTACTGGCGTGCCAGAGCTCTTATTAGGGCAAAGGATTTTGCAACCTTTGAAAGCGAGATGCCTGTTTATATGCAAAGCAATGACACCAGAATGGCTGATGTCTTTATAAATTACGCAAATATTAAAAGAAGAGCAGGCTATACTGATGAAGCAATAAAGATTTTGCAAACAATTATTTCAAAGTATCCTGAAGCGAAGGAAGAAATCCTTTGGAACATGGCATGGATTTACTACATTTCAGAAGAATACGAGGAGGCAAGAAAGGTATTAAAGCAACTTTACAGCTCATACGGAAAACCAAAATATTTTTATTGGCTTGATAGAGTCAATGAAATTAGAGGAATTATGACCACAACTGAAAAGGCTTTATCTTTCATTGAAGGGGATCTTTATTCATACTTGCTTTTTATGAAAGGAAAGGTCAAAACGATTTCCGAGCCCCGCAGGTCTGATTTTGAATTTAATCTGCCAAAGAGATTAGATATTCTCATTAAAGCTGGATTTAGGGAAGAAGCCTTAAGAGAGTTGAAAATTACATTGAGGCAGAACAGAGACAACGCAAATATCCCCTATTTCAGCAAACTTTTCAATGAATTTGGTGATTATCCAACTTCTGTAAGACTTATTTCAACCCTTCCGAATAGATTCACCTATCATGAACTTTTATTCCCACAAGCATACAGGGATACAGTATTTAAGGCATCAGCTAAAAACAGAATAGACCCTAATCTTGTATTTGCTATTATGAGGGAAGAATCAAGGTTTGACAGGTTTGCCCAGTCTCCTGCAGGAGCATTGGGACTCATGCAACTGATGCCAGATACTGCACGAAGGGAAGGTAGAAAGCTTGGAATCGTCATAAAAAATGATTCTGAGATTTTTAGCCCTGAGAAAAATATTCTGATAGGTAGTGCTTATCTTAAAAATCTCATAGATGAATTTGGCAATATTGTTTTTGCTATAGCTGCTTATAATGCTGGTGAAAAGGCTGTTTGGTCTTGGATTAAAAATAACAATTATGAAACAGTTGATGAATTCATTGAAGATATTCCGTATAGTGAAACAAGAAAATATGTTCAAAGAGTTCTTGCTTCATATTTTGAATATCTGAGAAGCAATAGGGACTTAACAAGTGAGAAAATTGAAAAAATAATAAAAATTAAAGGAGGAAAGCTATGATTGAGCAGAAAATTGTATCAGCCATTGAGAAAATTAAAATTCTTAAACAAGAGAAAGAAGAACTTCAAAAAAAAGTAAATTCTCTTGAGCTGGAATTAAAAAATAAAAATCAAGAGATTGAAAATTTATTAAATGAAAGAGAAACTATCAAAAGGCAAATAGAAGAACTTCTCAAAGAGCTTGATATG
>JBEPZQ010000075.1:4417-7951 GCA_041640755.1 Thermodesulfovibrio sp.
ATATGGAAGGAAATGTATAAAACAGAAGTTTACATACTTGGTCAAAAATATACAATAAAAGGCGAAAAACCGCCTGAACATATTCAACAGCTGGCTGCCTATGTAGATGAAAAGCTGAGAAAAGTTCATGAACAGAATCCTTCTATGCCTCCGCTCAGGGCAGCCATTCTTGCTTGTCTTTATATTTGCGATGAACTGCATGAAGTTAAAAATGAGTGTGAGATTACAAAACAGCAGTTAAAAAAGCTTGAGGAAAGAACAAACGAATTGTTAAAGCTTCTTTCTTAAACTTTTCTTCTGTCTATTGCATATCTTTTGTCTTTTTGTTTTTTTGCGATGGATTTCATTACAGATGCTGTTTCAGCCATTTCACTGAAATGGTTGAAAACTCTGTATTTATTTGAAGTAATTCCTACAGATACGCTCATTAATGGATAAATTTTCTTTTTGCCTTCTCTATCTATTGACTCTATGTAACCTCTCCTAATGTCCTCATCATCGTAAAAATTTTTTACTAAATTATCAAATATATCTACAATTTTTTGTGTTGTCTCTTCAATTTTGTCTGGAGACATTATATATACAAAATCATCACCACCAATGTGCCCTACAAAGCTTTCAGATGGCTGTTCAGCTCTAACAATGTTTAAAATAATTCTTCCAAGCATTTTAATTACATCATCACCCCGAGAAAAACCATACTTATCGTTGAAAGGTTTAAAATTATCCAAATCCGCATAGGCAAGTGCAAAAATATCACCTCTGTCAAGTCTCTTTTGGATTTCCCTTTGAATAACAAGATTTCCCGGAAGCTTTGTGAGAGGATTTGTTGCAATAACCCTTTCAGTTCTTTCAAAGGACAATATTATTCTCATTGAAAGGTTCTTTTCAAGGCAGTCAAATCGTATGTAATCATCAATGAGAAATTTATGCCACTCATTAGTAGAAAAATCTGAAGAGACAATTGCTATGACATTTGTTGATGCAAAAAGGGGATCACTTTTAAGACTGTTAATAATAAATAGCTCACTGAGAGGGTCTTTTAGTGCTTCAATTATTATAAGGTCTGGAATTTCCTCATAGAGCATTTCAACTGCTTCTTTTATGTCAACAAAGTATATCTCATAAGGCAATGAAGCTTTCATTATTATTTTTTTTATCTCAGGAGAAGAGACAATAGCAATAATCGTTTTACTCATCAATTGAGAAAATATCCTCCAAATTACTAAGTGGCTCTTCGGTTTCTTTCAGGATTTCAAGAATTTTATCATAATTTAATCCTAAAATATCCCAAGCACTTGGATTAACCTGAGGAACATAAATTTCTGCTGAATATCCTATTCCCCTCGCAAGCGCAAGTATATTTGATATATGCACAATTGCTGATTCTACAATATACTTATCGCTTAACTGAGGTCTGTGATGATACATGATAGGCTCAGTAAGTTTCAATGGAAAATTCCATTTTTTTCCTATTATTCCGCCAACTTCTGCGTGGGTTATTCCGAAATATTCTCTTTCCAGTTCAAAAAGAAATTTTTCATTGCTTTGAACAGAGTCAATTAATTTTAGATAATCGTCCTTGTAAGCAATTATCAAAATTACCTTTCCCAAATCATGCAAAAGCCCTGCAATTGAGACTTCCTCAGGTGAGGGAAGCTCTTGTTTGGTTGCTATTATTCTTGCAAAAGTGGCAGTTGCAAGGGAGTGTTCCCAAAGCCCTACCATGTTTTTCTTCATAATCTCAAAAACTGAAACACCTAAAAGCAGACCTTTTACAACATTTAATCCAAGAATTACCATTGCATGACTTACAGAAGAGATTCTTCCTGGAAATCCGTAAACTGGAGAGTTCACCATCTTTAAGATTCTTGAGGTCAGGGCTGGGTCAGAGGATACAAAATCAGTGATTTTTTTTAATGAAACTCCCGGGTCTTCCAATAAAGCCAAAATTTTTCTTAAAATTGAAGGGATTGTGGGTAAGTTGTCTATTTTATCAATTCTTGCAATGACTTCCTGCGAATTCATTTATATAGTTCCTCAAAATGATTTTGTATTGCCTTTTTTATCAGTAGAGTGTAAGAGTCATCTGCTCTTTTAAATTTTTTTTCAATATCTTCAAAGACCTTATCTTTAGGAGGCAGTTGTTTCTCTCCTTCCACATAGATATAATCTATATCCATTGAAGACAGCCTATTGATTAGGGACTCTGTTAATTCTTTCCCTGCAGGCAAAACAACCATACCTGCCTCATTAACAACATCTTTTACAACTTTCATTCCAGGCTTTGCTCTATCAATGCTAATTTTTTGTGGCATTTTTTAATTATACCCTAAATGTCCAATTTTATGTTGAGCTCCTTTAGTTGTTTGGCATCTACCTCAGAAGGTGCTTCAGTTAAAGGACAGAAAGCTTTCTGGGTTTTCGGAAATGCTATAACATCCCTAAGAGAATCTGCTCCAGTCATAAGCATTACAAGTCTGTCCAACCCTAAAGCTATACCTCCATGTGGCGGAGCTCCATATTTTAAAGCCTCAACAAAGAAGCCAAATCTCTTTTTTACTTCCTCCTCTGAAATTCCAAGCACCTTGAAAATCTGCTCCTGCACATCCGCTTTATGAATTCTTATACTTCCTCCACCAAGCTCATAACCATTAAGAACAATGTCATAGGCTTTTGCTTTCATTTCTTTTAGTGGACTTTCAGGATTCTTAAAAGCATCAGCAGGCATTCTGAGAAGCTCATCAAGATATTCATCCTGAGGACTTGTAAATGGATGATGCATGCTTACAAATCTCTTTTCATCCTCATCCCATTCAAAAAGAGGAAAATCTAAAATCCATGCAAAGGAAAATCCCTTTCTTTCAATGTTTGCCATCTCTGCTATATCAAGCCTGAGTCTTCCAAGAATAGTGTTGGCAATTTCTTTTTTATCTGCTATGAAAAGTATCATATCTCCATTTTCAGCCTCAACTTGTTGGGCTATTTCTTCAAGAATCTGCTTTGGGAAAAACTTTACAATTGGTGATTCAAACTCGTCCTTAACTTTGATCCACGCAAGTCCCTTTGCTCCAAAGGATTGGGCTTTCTGTGTTAATTTGTCTATCTCCCCCCTTGTCATTGAAGCAAAACCTTTTCCAGCGATTGCCTTTACAACTCCACCTTTATTTAAAGTATCAAGAAAGACCTTAAACTGCGAGTTTTTTACAAGTTCACTTACATCCTTTATTTCAAGACCAAATCTCAGGTCTGGTTTATCAGAGCCATATTTGTTCATAGCCTCTTCATAGGAGAGGCGAGGAAATGGTATTGGAAGTTGCACTGAGAGAACTTCTTGGAATGTATAAAATAACATCTGTTCAATGAGAGCTAATATATCATCAGGAGTTACAAAGGACATTTCAAGGTCAATCTGAGTAAACTCAGGCTGTCTGTCTGCCCTTAAATCTTCATCCCTAAAGCAACGAGTAATCTGAAAATATTTGTCAATTCCTGACACCATAAGAATCTGTTTAAAAAGCTGAGGCGACTGTG
>JBEPZQ010000076.1:0-7949 GCA_041640755.1 Thermodesulfovibrio sp.
AAATATAATAGCCTAAAAACAGGGTAATCCCAAAAATAGCGATAGAAATCCAATAATTGGCATAACCATTTTCAAATTCAGTATTTTTTGCTGTCATTGCGAGCATCCCAATGATGCGAAGCAATCTCTTTGAAGGGGAAAAGGCGAGATTGCTTCGCTTCGCTCGCAATGACGGGGAGGAGAGAGAGATTGCTTCGCCCCAGATTGCCACGCTATCGCTCGCAACAGGGGGGGCTTGCAGTGACTAGTGTCTATCTCTATTTTTGGGTAATTTATTAAATTTACAAATTTTGCTCTTTTTTTGTTAAAATATAAAATCTCCCGTTAATCGGGAGAATTTATTTTTTGAGGTTTTAGAATGAAAATAGAGGTCTTTGATATACCAGAAGAAGGTTTAGATATTGAGATTACTGAATCTCCAGCTCTGGAGGGTATGCGGATCACAACCCCCTTTAAGGCGATTCTTCGTATTGACAAAAAGGGAGATAAAGTTCTTATAAAGGGAGTTGTAAGTGGAGAGATTGAGCTTCAGTGTAGCAGATGTCTTAAAGACTTTATAATGCCTATTAAGTCATTAGTAGATATTTCCTATCATCCAATAGAGGAACTTAATAAGGAAGAGCTAATTGAACTGAAAAGAGATGAGATGGAAGTAGCTTTTTACAGGGAAGGGATTATAGACACAGAGGATATAATTCGTGACCAGATTTTATTGAATATACCAATGAAACCTTTATGTTCAGAGGACTGTAAAGGTTTATGCCCAATATGTGGCAACAATTTAAATGAATTTGATTGTGGATGTCAAAAAGAAGAAATAGACCCAAGATTTGCGGTATTACAATCACTTTTAAGGAGGACAAAAACAAATGGCTAATCCAAGACATCGTCATACTCCATCAAGAAGGGACAAGCGTAGAGCAAATTGGTTTAAATTAAGCAGTGCCAATTTAACTCTGTGTCCTGAGTGCAAGGAGCCAAAATTACCCCATCGGGTTTGCCCGAATTGTGGTTCTTATAAGGGCAAAAAATTCTTAGAGGTTGAAGAGTAATCTCAAAATGCTCAAAATTGCTGTTGATGCAATGGGGGGCGATTATGCCCCCGAAGTAAATATTCTTGGCGCTCTGGAAGCTGTTTCTGAACAAGAAATAGAGGTTATACTGGTAGGTAACGAAGAAAAAATCAAAGAAGCCCTCCCAGAAAAAAGAAGATTAAGAGGTAAAATTTCAATCCTCCACACCGATGACCAAATTCTGATGGAAGAGAGTGTTTCATCGGCAATAAGAAGGAAGAATACTTCTATGAGAAAAGCTGTTGAACTTGTCCGAGCAGGCAAGGCGCAGGCTGTATTAAGTGCTGGTAATTCTGGTGCAATGATGGTTTTGAGTTTTCTACTTATCGGTAAACTTCCAAATGTTGAAAGACCTGCGATTGCCACAGTAATGCCATGCCTGAAAGGACATTTTATTCTCCTTGATGCTGGAGCAAATGTTGACTGCAAGTCTGAACATCTTGTGCAGTTTGCTTATATGGGAGAGGCTTATCATAAAGCTCTTTTTAATTCAACATCACCTCGTATAGCTCTTTTGAGTATAGGAGAAGAAGACACAAAAGGGAATGAGGCAACCAAAGAGGCATTTAAAATTCTTCAAAAATCTAATCTTAATTTCACAGGAAATATTGAAGGCAAAGACATATTCTTTGGCTCGGCTGATGTTGTTGTATGCGACGGATTTGTTGGAAACATAGTTCTAAAAGTTGGCGAAGGACTTGCCGAGGCGCTGATGAAAATGCTTAAAAGAGAAATTACAGAATTGATAACAGGAAAGCTTGGGTATATGATGATAAAGCCTGCTGTAAAAAGTTTTCGCAAAAAAATTGATTATTCTGAATACGGCGGAGCTTTACTCTTGGGTATCAACGGCACGAGTATAATATGTCATGGAAGGTCATCAGCAAAGGCTATTAAGAATGCAATAAAAGTAGCCAGTGAAATGGCAAAGAAAGAAATATATAAAAGAATTTCAGAAAGCTTAATGGCAACGGAGGTTATAAATGAAAGCTAAAATAATAGCAACAGGCTCTTATACTCCTGAAAAGGTGCTTACAAATTTTGACCTTGAAAAAATGGTTGATACATCAGATGAATGGATAACAGAGAGAACAGGCATTAAAGAAAGAAGAATCGCCTCTTCTGAGCAAGCAACAAGTGACCTTGCCTACGAGGCTTCCATGAAAGCATTAAATAGAGCTGGACTTACTCCAGAAGATATAGATTTAATAGTTTTAGCTACGGTCACTCCTGATATGCTCACACCCTCAGGAGCATGCATGCTTCAGATGAAGCTCGGAGCAAAAAATGCAGTAGCCTTTGATATAAATGCAGCCTGTTCAGGCTTTATTTTTGCTCTTTCCGTAGCCGAGAAATTTATAAAAACAGGAGTTTACAAAAGGGCTCTTGTTGTTGGAGCTGAGACTCTATCAAGATTTACTGACTGGACAGACCGTAGCATTTGCGTTTTACTGGCTGATGGTGCTGGAGCAGTAATTCTTGAAGGCACAGAAGAAGACGCTGGAATAGAAATAATTGACATATTCTCAGACGGAACAATGTGGGACTTTATTCACATGCCTGCTGGTGGTTCAAAAATTCCTGTGGATGAAAATGCAATAAAACAAAGATTAAACTTTATTAAGATGCGGGGAAATGAAACATTTAAGGTAGCAGTCAAAACCTTTGAAGAAGTTGTTGAAACAACCCTTAAAAAAGCAGGCATAAACTCCTCCCAACTGAGCCTTCTTGTTCCTCATCAGGCAAACATAAGAATTATTCAGGCAATGGCAAATCGTCTCGGTCTTTCAATGGATAAAGTTATGGTTAACATACACAAATACGGTAACACATCTGCTGCATCAATACCAATTGCCTTAGATGAGGCTTTTGAGATGGGAAAAATAAAGAAGGGAGACTATATAATGCTCGCTGCCTTTGGTGCAGGACTTACATGGGGTGCTGCACTGATTAAGTGGTAGAATTACTGTTTTTCTTATTGCTTTTTTCATTTTTATATTTGTGTATATGCCAAAGCCTTAAGAGTCTTTCTATTCTCTCTTTGAATAACCATACGATTAACATAAATACAGTGGCTATACCTGCAAGGCTAAAAAACTTCTCATATTCATGATGCCTAAGATAACTTCCACCAATAGACAAAAGCACTGTTCCAAGAAGTCTTCCTACTCCTGCAATAACAGTAAATTCAAGCAAAGAAAGCCTGCTTAACCCGAGAAAATAGCTAAGATAATCCTTTGGGAAACCGGGCAAGAGAAACAAAAAAAATACAAGAAAAGCTCCTTTGTGATGGAGAAGATAGTCAAATTTACCTAAAATAGCTTTGTCAACAACCCTTTCAACAAAGGGTCTGCCAAATTTTCTTCCAAGAATAAAAGCAAGCATTGAACCAAGAGTAAGTCCGATAGAGGAAAGAATGATTCCACCTAAAGTTCCATACAAATAACCACCAAGAAGACCTGTAACTTCTCCGGGAATAGGTGCTGCAACAACCTGAAAAGCCTGAAGGATAACAAAACCTATAAAACCAAATGGTCCAAGAGATTTGATAAAATTTTTAAGCTTTTCTTCATTGAGAAAAAAATCTATAATCCCAAATTCGTAAGATAAAAAAACGATTAAAGAAATAAGCACTGCGAGGAGAAATAACCTCAACAGTGCTCTCAATGTAATTTTATTTTTTGTCACCCTTTAATTTCTCCAAAAACGGAGTAACTAAGTCCATTGGAAGAGGGAAAAGTATAGTTGAATTCTTTTCAGATGAAATCTCTTTAAGAGTCTGCAAATATCTTAACTGCAATGCTGCAGGTTCTGATGAAATAATTCTTGCTGCCTCTGTGAGTTTCTCTGCTGCCTGTAATTCTCCCTCAGCATGAATAATCTTAGCCCTTCTCTCTCTTTCTGCCTCCGCCTGTCTTGCCATAGCCCTAAGCATTTCCTGTGGAAGGTCAACATTTTTAACCTCAACAGCGGTAACCTTTATTCCCCATGGTTCAGTCTGCGAATCTATGACCCTCTGAAGCTCAGCGTTAATCTGTTCACGATTTGTAAGAAGGTCCTGCAATTCACTCTGTCCCAAAATACTTCTTAGAGTTGTCTGGGCAATCTGACTTGTTGCATAATAAAAATCCTCAACTGCTGTAACTGCCTTAATTGGGTCAATTGGTCTAAAATAAACAACCGCATTAACCTTGACAGAGACATTATCCTTAGTAATGATATCCTGAGGCGGAACATCCATTGTAACAATTCTTAAACTTACTTTGACCATTTTATCAATTACAGGCCAAATTAGCACTAAGCCTGGACCTTTCACAGGTATAATCCTTCCAAGTCTAAAAACAACTCCTCTTTCATACTCCTTCAACACCTTGATTGCACTGCTAAGCACATAAATAACCAAAAAAACTATTACAATCAATGTTAAAAGCGAAGTTTCAAAGAACATACCCACCTCCAATGGTTTTTGATTTTATTTTGAAAATTCCTTTGTAAAATCTATTATTCTTTCAATTGTCTCTGAAGATAGGTCGTGCTCAATTTTATGAACATCTCTAAGTGCAGTTTCAGGACTGACTTTCAAAATTTGGGTTAAAAAATTGTATAGAATTTGTTTTCTGCTTTCTATCTGTTTTGCAATTTCAAGTCCTTCTTCAGTCAAAGTAATATAGCCATATTTTTGATAATTTATTAATCCCTTTTCTGAAAGACTCTTTGCAGCAATTACAACGCTTGAAAGCTTTACATTTCTTCTTTCAGCAATATCTTTAATTCTTACAACAGGAGCAGATTTTAGAACTTCATAAATCTCATAGAGATAGTCTTCAAGATTTTCAGTAAGCTCTAATTTAATTTCATTTTTCACACTAAATTATAACTTTTTAATCCCTTCGTTTGCAATCACCAGATTTTCATCAAAAATAGAGATAGAAATCCAAAAATTGGTATAACCATTTGAAAATTAAGTATTTTTTGCTGTCATTGCGAGCATCCGAAGGATGCGAAGCAATCTCATCTTTTTCCTTTTCACTCCTCACTCCTTCCTTCTCACTTCTCACTTTTTACGTATTACAAATGTTTAGAGATTGCTTCGGGACTTCGTCCCTCGCAATTGAAGGTGAGGGTGGTCATTGCGAGGCATCCGTCAGGATGCCGAAGCAATCTCTGCTTAAAATAAGTTCTGTCGCTCTGTAGCACTGTCGCTCTATGGCACTATGACGGCGAGATTGCTTCGTCGCTGACGCTCCTCGCAATGACGGAAAAAGAGACGCTCCTCGCAATGACGGAGAGAGGAACGCAATGACGAGAAGGGAGAGGAGATTGCTTCGCTTCGCTCGCAATGACGGGGAGAGGAACGCAATGACGAAAAGGGTGGGCATTGCGAGGCAGACTGAAGGGCTGCCGAAGCAATCTCTAAAAAGTTTGTTTCACTATATTCACATTGGCAGTCTAACAAAGATTTTGTATAAAATCTCACAATTCAGGATAAACAATAGTAGTTAGGGTAGGGTGGGATAGAATATTTAATTGTTTTCTGAAATGCGTTTACTGTATTCACCGCCAATTACTTTGTAAAGATTAATAAGATTTGCCTGTTTTGATAACTTAAGACTATTTAGTTGTTGCTGTGCCTGAAACAATGCTCTCTGAGCATCAAGCACACTTAAGTAACTGTCAACCCCATTTTCATACCTTATTTTTGCAAGTCTGTATGTTTCTGAAAGTGAATTAACATAAGAGGAAATTGCCTGTATCTGCTCATCAATTGTGCCTTTTACTGCCAATGTGTCAGCAACTTCTTTAAATGCTTTCTGAATTGCCTTTTCATAATTTGTCAAAGCAATCTCCCTTTCAACCTTTGCAGCCCGATGGGCAGCCCAAACCCTTGCATCAAATATCGGCATTACTGCAGAGGGCTGGAATTTCCATGTCTTTGTTCCAGATTCAAATAGCCCTGAAAGCTCTCTGGATGCTGTTCCAAAAACCGTTGTAAGGGAAATTCTTGGGAAAAATGCTGCCCTTGCGGCACCTATCTGTGCATTGTATGCTTTAAGCATATGCTCTGCTGCCATGACATCAGGACGACTGAGTAACACTTCAGATGACAGTCCCACAGAAATATCTTGAGCTGGAGTTATGCTTTCCAAGCCTTCAGGTAAAAGCTCATCTGGGAGTATTTCACCAACAAGAAAGTCAAGAAAGTTTTTGTCCTGTGCAACTGCCTGTGTGTACCTTGCAACAGCCTCTCTTGCTATATCTACCTGAGTTTTTGCCCTGTGAAGGTCTATTTCAGAGATAATACCAGCTTCATATCTCTTCATCATAAGCTCATACATATTCTGCTGGCTTTTCTGTGTTTCCTTTGCAAGCTTTAGATTTTCATTGTCCGTTGCATAAGTGTAATATGCAGTTGCTACTGCTGAAATAAGAGAGAGTTTTGCAGCCTTGTAGTTTTCCTCTTGTGCAAAATACTGCTCCAAAGCCATTTCACCAAGACTTCTCAGTCTTCCAAACAGGTCAATCTCCCATGAAGTAATTCCTACAGTAACATTGTATCTTGAACTTATCTGAGCCTTGCCACTATTAGAAAGTTCAGCAGGCGTTCTTTCTCTGCTACCAGTTCCACTTAAATCTAATGCAGGCAATAGCTCTGCCCTTTGAATTCCATAATAGGCACTTGCTTGTTCAACATTTAATGCAGCAAGTTTAAGGTCTCTGTTGTTTTTGAGAGCTTTTTCAATAACTTGGCAAAGCTTATCATCTCGTAAAAATTCTTTCCAGCTTAGCTCAAATGCCTTTGGAACGCTTTCATGTTTTATTGAACTGTAAGCATCACCTTTGGGCCATTCTGAAGGAATAGGAGCAGATGGTCTCTTGTATTCTGGAATCATTGTGCAGGCTGATAATAAAAGGGCTATAAAGATTATGCTTATACTTTTTCTCATTTTACTGTTTTAACCTTAAATAGATTTAAAACAAGCACAAAGAAAAGAGGCACAAATACAATGCTTACAAATGTTCCTGCAATTACTCCGCCTTCAATGGCAACACCAATTGCATTCATTGCTCCAGAGCCAGCTCCTCTTGCAATGGCAAGTGGTAGAATTCCGAAGAAAAGCGCAAGGGAGGTCATAATAACAGGTCTATATCTTATCGTTGCTGCCTCTAAAGTTGCTCTACGGAACTCTTCTCCTTGCTTTATTTTATCCCTTGCAAACTGAATTATAAGAATTGCATTCTTTGATGAAAGACCCATAGTTACAAGAAATCCTATCTGAAAATAGATATCATTACTAAGTCCTGCAAGCCATGTAGCCAATGCAGCACCGAATATACCAATTGGCAGCAATATTAAATTTGTAATCGGGATTGTCCAAGACTCATAAAGGGCTGCAAGGCATAGAAATATAACAAATATAGAAAAAGCATAAAGAATTGGTGCCTGTCCTGTGGCAAGTCTTTCCTGATAAGAAGAACCTGTCCAAGCATGTCCAACTCCCTTTGGAAGCTTAGAGATAATTTCTTCTACAGCCTTCATAGCCTCACCAGAGCTGTATCCTTTCGCAGGCTCACCCCATATATTCAGAGAAGGAAATCCATTGTACCTTTCAAGTCTTGGTGAACCATAAATCCATCTACCTGAGGCAAAAGAGGAAAATGGAACCATTTTACCTTCGTTATTACGCACATATAGACGATTCAAGTCCTCTGGAAGCATTCTATAAGGAATATCTGCCTGAACATAAACTCTCTTTACCCTTCCACCCTTAATAAAATCATTTACATAGCTGCTTCCAAACGCAGCTGAAATAGTGTTATGAATTGAAGTTATAGGTATGCCAAGTGCTCCTGCTTTTTCCCAGTCTATATCAACTT
>JBEPZQ010000077.1:0-5509 GCA_041640755.1 Thermodesulfovibrio sp.
AATGTTAATCATTGGTGAAAGATTAAGTATAATTTCAAAAACTGTGCGTGAGGCAATACAAAAAAGGGATAAAGAACCAATTCAAAGAATTGCAATTGAGCAGTGGAAAGCAGGTGCTCATATGATAGAGGCAAACATTGGACCAGCAGAGGACTCTGGAGCAGAAATTATGGAGTGGATGGTAAGAACAATTCAAGAGGCAGTGCCACTTCCTGTATCCCTTGACACTACAAATCCTGTTGCAATGGAGGCAGGACTTAAAGTACATAACAATGAATGGGGAAAACCTCTTATAAATTCTGCATCTTTTGATCCTGAAAGATTTGTAATGTTTGAGCTTGCGGCAAAATACAATGTTCCAATAATTGCACTTACAGTTGGAAAAGGCGGAATCCCAAGAGATGCAGAGGAAAGAGTTGACATTGCAGCACAGCTTCTTGAAAAGGCTGCGGAGTATGGCATTTCCTTTGAAGATATTTATCTTGATCCTTTGGTTTTGCAGATTTCAACATCTCAAAATCAGGTAATGGAGGTGCTTAAGGCAATAAAGCTTTTTCAGCAACTTAATGATCCTCCAATGAAAACTATTGTGGGATTGAGCAATCTTTCAAATGGATGCCCAAAACACCTTCGTCCAATTTTAAACAGACATTTTCTTACGCTTCTTATGTATGAAGGACTTTCAGCAGCAATTGTAAATCCAGCTGAAGTTATAGAGACAATTAAAACAATAGAAGTTTTAATGGGCAAAACCCTTTATGCCCATTCATACCTTGAAATCTGAGGTGCAGTATGAACTTTACAATACCAAAGGAAAAATATACAGGGAAAATTCCTGAAATATTATTTGGTTCAAAAAAAATTGCAAAATTTGGTGGAGAAAATGCTCTTCCATTTCATTTTTTTGAAGGAGATTTTCCGAATAAACCTTTAATAGCATTTGAAATTCAAGACTACCCTCCAGAGGACTATCCAGCAGAGCTTGAAAAAGTTTACTCCTCAGTTTGGGATGATGTTGTAAGGTGGGCAAAACTTTGTGAATCCTTTGGTGCAGAGGCAATTGCCCTAAGGCTTATGAGCACTCATCCAGACACAAAAGATTCAAAACCTGAAGAGGCAGCAGATAAAGTAAAAAAATTACTCTCTGAGGTAGAGCTTCCACTCATTATTCTTGGAAGCAATCATACAGAGAAGGACTCTGAAGTTCTTCCAGTAGTTTCAGATGTAGCAAAAGGTTTCAATTGCATAATTGGAAAAGCTCAGGAGGCAAACTACAAAACAGTTACTGCATCTGCAATTGCTGGTGGACACAGCCTTATTGCAATGTCTGAACTTGATGTTAATCTTGCAAAACAGCTAAATATTCTCATTAATCAAATGGGATTTCCCCATGAAAAATTAATAATAGACCCAATGTGTTCAGCTTTAGGATACGGATTTGAATACACATACTCTGTAATGGAGAGAATAAGAATTGCTGGACTCATTCAAGGAGATACAATGCTTTGCAGTCCAATGGTTGCAGATGTTGGATTTTATGTATGGAAAACAAAAGAAGCACAAGCATCTGAGGAAGATGCTCCACAATGGGGAAGTCTTTATGAAAGGGCAGTAATGTGGGAGGCAGTAACAGCTTGTTCTTTTCTGCTTTCAGGAGCAGAACTTTTAATAATGAGACATCCAGAAGCAGTCAAGATAACAAAAAAATTCATTGATGACTTATATTCTGTGAAGGAGTAATAAATGGCACTAACAGGAATAGAAATTTTTAAGCTTTTACCAAAAACAAACTGTAAAAAGTGCGGATTTCCAACATGCCTTGCCTTTGCAATGAAAGTTGCACAAGGACAGGCAAGCATTGACCAATGCCCTGAAGCATCAGAAGAAGTCAAGACAAAGTTAAAGGAAGCTTCAACTCCTCCAATAAGAGGAATTGAATTTGGAACGCAGAAAAATAAGTTAAAAATTGGAGAGGAAAATGTTTTATTTAGGCATGAAAAGAAATTTAACAATCCAACAATCCTTGCAGTTAAGATAAAAGACAGAGAGATTTTAGACGATGATACAGTATTAGATAAAGTTTTAAGCTCAGAAATTGAAAGGGTTGGACAGATATTAAAAATTGATGCAGTGTATTTAAAGAATGAATCAGAAAATGCAGAAATATTCATTGAGGCATTGAAAAAAATAACAGAAAAAGCAGAAATTCCTTTAATTTTAGGTACAGATTTTCCTGAAATTTCAGATAAAGCATTGGATTTTCTTAAAAACCAAAGACCAATTCTTAGCTATGCCACAGAGGATAATTTTGCTCAAATGGCAGAGGTTGCAAAAAAATACAATGTTCCCCTTGGTGTAAGTGCAAAGGGAATTGAAAATGTGATTTCTTTGGTTGAAAAGGTTAAAGAAAAGGGTGTTGAAGATATTATAATTGACACACAGCCAAGCACTGCAGGAGCTCTTCTTAGAGATAACACAATTATAAGAAGAGTTGCACTTAAAAAAGGCTTTAGAACTTTAGGATATCCGATAATAACTTTTTTAAATGCGGATGATGACTTTTATGAAACTGTGCTTGCCTCTTTGTCAATTCTAAAGTACTCATCAATTGTTGTTCTGAGTGGCATTTCTTCTTGGAAAAATCTCATTCTTTTTACGCTTAAACAAAATATTTACTCAGACCCTCAAGTTCCGATGCAGGTAAAGCAGGATATTTACAAAATTGGTGAGCCAGATGAGAACAGTCCTTTGATTGTGACAACAAATTTTGCCTTGACATACTTTCTTGTTAAAGGTGAAATTGAAAACAGTAAAGTTCCTGCATGGCTTGCAATAATGGACTGTGATGGATTAAGCGTTCTTACTGCATGGGCAGCAGGAAAATTCTCTGCAAGCAAAATTGCTCAATTTATAAAAGAAAGCGGAATTGAGGATAAGATAAATCACAGGGAACTCATAATCCCAGGCTATGTAGCAATGCTTAAGGGAGCAATTGAGGATAAACTAAAAGACTGGAAAGTTATTGTTGGCACTAAGGAAGCCAGTGCTATACCAGCCTTTTTGAAAAATTATGTTAGGGAAAAGAAATAGAAACTATTAATTACAACTTATTTCAAATCTAAAGATTTTTCTATTTGATTAAGATATTCTCTAATTTCATTTAGTTTGCTTAATATTTGGTTGCAAATAATTTTACTGTCAATTTTTTCATAATCGTGGGCGAGAAAATTTCTAAGGCCTGCAATTTTAGCAAATTCATAAGCAAATTCATAAGCAAATTCAGGCTGAAGAACGCCATTTTCTCCTAATATATCAATAGCTTCATGATAACTCTGAGGTGTTCTAAGTTTTTTATATTTAATAACCATTTCAGCAAGTGAGATACAAGAATCGGATGTAAGATATAGATAATACAAAAGTGAACCTCTGTAAATTGGATCAATGTCAAATCTTGTTTTGCAATCATTCTTTAAGGTTTCTATCAGATTTAGATAATATTTTATCTTTTCAATTCTATTTCTTATATTTTCAATCATTTTCCGATTATTGCCATTCTTTGTTCTCTAAAATCAATAGCTCTATGCAGTGTATATACCTCAAACTCTTCCCTTAATTGAGGAGCTTGGTCATAAATCACAATACCATGTCTAACTATTTCTTCAAGTAAAATTAAATTTTCAATTACATTCAAAACTACCAAGTCAATATTATTTGTTTTCAAAGACCTACAAATATCCGCGTATAAAGAAAGTTTCAATTCAAATAATTTTTCTCTTTCTTCTTTAAAGTATACTGCAATGTCTATATCACTTAACGGAGTTATGTCCTTTTTTGCTACAGAACCAAAAAGATAGGCAAAAAGAACTTTATCGCTATATTTTTGAAAAACAGAATTCAATGTATTTTTTATGCCTTCAATTGTCAACATAAGAATATTTAACTTCAATGCTTTTTATTATGTCAAGAAAATATATACCCAAAAATAGCGATAGAAACCTAAAATTACCAAAACCATTTGCAAGCCTTACCGAAGGCTATTCGTTGCAATCTCGGAGGTTGCTTTGCTACGATTGCAATAAAGAAAAAGGGTGGTCATTGCGAGGCATCCGTCAGGATGCCGAAGCAATCTTGTCTTATACTTTTCACTTCTTAATTTTTGCGAATTTTCAGAGACTGTGTCATCTCCTTCTATGGTTTGCTGCGAGGGTATAGAGATTGCTTCACCATAGCTCCAACAAGTGAGCTGCATTGACACATTTTTAATCGACTATTTTTTGAGTATACTGTTGTCCAATTTGTTAAACCAAAAGTTCCGATATTAGCCGAAGTTATTGATTTTACTGAATCATTTTTGTTAGCATTAGATATGCAAACTATTTACAAAATAGAAACTTTTGAAGACTTACTTAAAGCATTAAAGGAAAGAGAGGATTGGCTTGAACAGCTAAGGGCTCTTATTTTAACTGAAGAACTCCTTTCTTTACCTAAAAAATTTGATGAATTTGTAAAAAAAGATTTTAAGGAACTAAAAGATAAAGTAGGAAATCTCGAAACAAGAATGGATAATCTCGAAACAAGAATGGATAATCTTGAAACAAGGATGGATAATCTTGAAACAAGGATGGATAATCTTGAAACAAGGATGGATAATCTTGAAAAAAGAGTAGCGAAACTTGAAATAGATGTAGCAGAACTTAAAGGAGAGAATTTTGAGAGAAAAGTAAGGGAAAAAGCACCTGCTTATTTTGGAAAATTAATTAGGAAATGCAAAGTAATTGGATTTGAGGAGCTTGCAGAAATTTTGGAGAAAGCAGTTGATGAAGGAAAGATAACAGAGGAAGAAAAAGATGATGTTTTAAACATAGATGTTGTAGTTACAGGATTTTTAAAGGAAGATAGACAGCAAAAAGTAGCGATTGCTGCTGAAGTTTCAGTGAAAGTTGACAAAGAAGATGTAGAGAGAGCAAGCAAAAGAAAAATAGTTCTTGAAAAAGCAATGGAAATCCCTGTCTTAAGTGTTTCAATTGGAAGAGAATTTTCTAAATCTGTCAAAGCCTTAGCTGAAAAGTTAAATGTTATCTTAGTTCCTTGTCATTAAATTTTGATGACTTACTTATAAGTTTTAAGTGCAGTGGAATTTTTCGGGCTGCCTAATTTAATTTTTCAACTTGACACCTCCGATTTATCGCAAGTTCTAAAATTATTTTGACAATTCTCATTTCTTGAAGGATTGATTCCAAAGGAATACTTATTGTGTTTATAATATCTATATTTATTCAGGAGGAAGGAAAATGATTGAGCAGTTGATAAATCTTGCAAAAAAAGCCTATGAAGATTTATTAAAGGAAACAGAAAATCTTATAAAAAAAGCACAATCTAACATTCAGCAAATAGAATTCCCTGATACAGCATATGGAATGCCTTTAATCTATGCTCTTGAAGGATTAAAAATAACAGAAATGTCTCAACTGAAAGATTTTTTTGAAAACTTAAAAAAAGAAAATTTTTC
>JBEPZQ010000077.1:5519-7929 GCA_041640755.1 Thermodesulfovibrio sp.
ATTTTTCAGATGCACTGACACTTGCGCTTAATTATCTTTATCTTGCAGAAATTAATCTTGCCTTGAAATACCTAATCAATGAAGAGCCTGAAAAACAAGAAGATTTTGTTTTTCAGGGATTTTTAGGAGACACTATACAGAGAACTCTTGGAGTTCAGCTTGTTGATGGTAGAATTCCTGCAGTAAGTGTTTTGCTTGGCAGTCTTGATATTGATAAACTTACTTCAATTGTAAAGGAACTTCAGGAAAAGAAAATTTTAACCTTTCTCATTGGACCTATTGCAAAAGATTTTTTAAAAACTGGAGAAAGGACAGGTTTTGATGCCTATGTAGTTACTGTTGGCACAAAAACAGAGCATGCAGTTTATGTAATTGATTGGGCAGTCAGGGCATCCTTAATATTTGGTGGACAAACCGCTGGAGACAAAGATGCAATTATTGATTATGTAAGAAAAAGGGTGAATGCCTTTGCATGTGCCTTTGGAAGTATTGATGAAAAATCAGTAGCAATTGCCTTAGGTGCTTCAGTTTTTGCAATTCCTGTAATTACTGACCAAAATCTGCCAGAACTTAAAATTCCTGAAATAGCAGAGTATCCTTTACTTGTCTCAGAGACTGATTATAAGAAAACAGTTAAAAAGGCAATTGAAACAAGGGGATTGAAAATAATTGTAGAAAAACCTCCTATTCCTGTATCCTATGGTCCAGCTTTTGAAGGCGAAAGAGTAAGAAAAGAAGACACATTCATAGAATTTGGTGGACAGAAAACACCTGCGTTTGAATTAGTAAGAATGAAGGATATATCAGAGATTGAAGATGAAAGGGTTGAAATAATAGGCAAAGACTGGAAAGCTCGTTATGAGGCAGGTGACAGGATGCCATTGGGAATAGTTGTAAATGTTGCTGGCAAGAAAATGCAAAAAGATTTTGAGCCTGTACTTGAGCGTCAGATTCATACATTCATAAATGAAGCTGAGGGACTTTGGCACATAGGACAAAGGGATATTAATTGGATAAGAATAAGCAAAAAGGCAAAGGAGGCTGGAATAACTCTTGAGCATTTAGGAATTATAATAGCAAGCATGATGAAAGCAAGATTTCGTAGCATTGTTGATAAAGTTGAAGTTTTGCTTTATGTAGATGAAGAAGATGTATTGGCTCTAAGGGAGGAGGCAAGAAAAGACTATAAGCAAAGGGATTTGAGGCTTGCAACACTTATAGACGAGGATGTAAGCGAATTTTACTCCTGTCTTCTTTGTCAGAGCTTTGCACCTAAACATGTATGCATTATAACTCCTGAAAGACCCGGGCTTTGTGGAGCATTTACTTGGCTTGATGCTAAAGCAGCCTATGAAATTGAGCCTACAGGAGGAAACCAGCCTGTTTCAAAAGGCAAACTTATAGACAGTATCTACGGTAGATATTCAGGCGTTGATGAATATGTCAGAAAGAATTCAGGTGGTGAGACTGAAACCATAAATCTTTACTCAATTATGGAAAATCCAATGACATCATGTGGATGTTTTGAATGCATAGTTGCAGTTGTTCCAGATGCAAATGGAGTAATGATTGTAAATCGTGGATACAATGGAATGACTCCAATAGGAATGAAGTTTTCAACACTTGCTGGAATGATTGGCGGTGGAGTTCAGACTCCCGGATTTATGGGAATAGGTGTAAATTACATTACCTCAAGGAAATTTCTTAAGGGAGATGGTGGAATAAGAAGGATTGTTTGGATGCCTCGTGAGCTAAAGGAAAGAATAAAAGAGCCTCTTAAGAAAAGATTAGAAGAGGAGGGAATTCCTGAGCTTTTTGATAAAATTGCAGATGAAACAATTTGCGAAGATATTGAATGTCTTTTAGATTATCTTGCAAAAGTTGACCATCCTGCCTTAGAGATGGAGCCGATCATAAAATAAAAAATGGCGGCGAAGGGATTCGAACCCCTGACACGACGGATATGAGCCGTCTGCTCTGACCAACTGAGCTACGCCGCCGAATAGTAATAATATAGCAAAATCTGACTTTATATGGCAAATATTGCAGATTCTCTAAATAAAATTTTACTGTCGATGCTCTCAATATGGACTCTATTGTCTCACCCCTTCAGGCTGGAATTTTTGATATTCTAAGATTATAATAAATGAGAACTGATTGACTTTTTCATAATTTTCGTGATAATTTTAAATGTATGTTAGCACTTATTAGGGGAGAGTGCTAAAATGGGAAATGTAAATCTTGATGAAAGAACAAAAAAAGTACTTTGTGCGGTTGTAGAGTCCTACATTGAAAAGCCCGAGCCTGTAGGTTCAAGGTTTATCATGAAAAAGTACGGCTTTGATGTATGCTCTGCGACCATAAGAAACATAATGTCCGATTTAGAAGATGAAGGATTTCTCTATCAGCC
>JBEPZQ010000078.1:0-815 GCA_041640755.1 Thermodesulfovibrio sp.
ATAGCAACTGGAGTTTTTGACAGACCCAAAAAACCTTCCTATTCTATTCCAAAAGAAGTTCAGGATAGAGTATTTTTTGAAATCCCAAAGGAAATTCCAGAGGGAGAAAAGGTTCTTGTTGTTGGTGGTGGCAACACTGCTGCAGAACTTGCATGTTTGCTTGCTGGAAAATGTGATGTAAAGATGGCATACAGAAGACATCAGTTTTTTAGAATAAACGAAGAAAATCTTAATGAGCTTGAAAAAAGAAAAGAGCAGATAACCTTTTATCTTGGAAAAGACATCGTAGGATTAGAACCTGACAAAGATGGAGTTAAAGCAGTGTTTCAGGATGGGCATACAGAAGTTTTTTCAAAAATTTTTTACTGTCTTGGTGGAAGCACTCCTAAAGTTTTTCTTGAAAGAATGGGAATAGCTTTCAACAACAACTCTCCAATGATTGATGAATTTGGAGAGAGTAATCTTCAAAAGGTTTTCCTCATAGGAGATGTTGCTGTAAAAAGTGGTTCAATAATGCATGCCTTTAATTCAGCCCATAGAGCTGTAAAAAGGATTTTGGAAAAATATCCTGATATTAAGTAATCAGGAAGTTTCTAAAAATTCTCTGAATTTTTGAGGCACAATCCATTCTATACCTAATTTATCAGCCCACTTAATTAGACCTTGATCTCCTGTGACAAGTGCTCCTTTAATCTCAAGACATAGGAAAATGAGGTCAACATCTTCCTTACTGTCAATGATGCCCTCACGAAGTGCTTCTCTGTATTTTTTCCGTAAATCCTTTATGGTTTCATCAACTCCTTTTTGACTGACAG
>JBEPZQ010000078.1:825-7909 GCA_041640755.1 Thermodesulfovibrio sp.
ACGCTCTTCCGATCTTTATCTCCTCAACAAGTTCATAAAAAAATATTGCAGGACATAATATTCTGTGTTTGTCCGGAGATTTAATTCTGATAAGGCTATAGAAATCAGCTGGAATTTTTTTCTCGTCTGCAAAATACATCAATTCTTTAAAAACTGAAGAAGGAATGTAAAAATCTAACCTTTTGGCATTTTTTTTGGCTATTTTTAAAAACTCTTCTATTGCGGACTCAGGGGTATCTCCAAAATAGCCTCTTACATCAGGATTAACAAAAACGCTGGTATCTAAAACAATCTTTCGCTTTTTATTTAGAAAGCAAAACATTAAAATTCACAGCCTCTTAGGTCAACCTCAAAGGTATTCCATTTGTTGCAAATATTGCATCTTCCATTCCATTCATCAAATGTAGAATGGCATTCTTTGCAGATGTATGTAATGTTTGAAACTTTATTTTCAGGGCAAAGTTGCTTAAACTCTCCTACAGCCATTTGAGTTTGATTTCTTCTTAAATACAAATAGCCTTTAATGCAGTGCAGTTTAGGTGTTGAGCAAATAGCAGGATCAATAGATGATAAAGTCTCTATAGCATCATCAATCATCTCTAATCTGTAATAAAGCCGCCCAAGTAAAAATTTTAATTCTATGTTTTCAGGCTGTTCATTGATTGACTGCAGATAAACTTGTATCAATCTTTTTGGATCACCCATGCTGATAAGCAAGTCTTCAAGTCTTAAAAGCAGAAGATTTGACTTTAACTCCTTATATGATTTTTTAAGAAATTCAACTGCCTCTTCAATCTCACCCTTTGCAATCATAACTTCAGCAACTCCTAAATAGGCTGAAATAAAGTTGGGAGAACTTTTAATTATGCCCTCAAATACTCTTTCAGCCTTGTCAATTTCTCCAGCCTCAAGAGAAACTCTTCCGTATTCGTATGTATATCCTACGAGTCTATTTTCTTCTTTTTGCTTTCTATAATCTGGTACTAATTTCAATATTTTCTTCTGAATAGATATCAGCTCTTCCCATTTTTCAAGTTTTTCAAGAATTTCTCTCTTCTTAAAATATGCAGTAACATTGTCAGGCTCAAGATTTATTATCTGGTCAATGTAGCTAAGAGCTAATTCTTTATCATCCATTTTCTCCATAACACTTTCAAGTGAAAAAAGAGGCACTATGTTTTTAGGGTCAAGTTCATAGGCTTTTTTATAGTACTTAAGTGCTGTTTTATAATCACCCTCTTTTACAGCTAAATCTCCAAGCCGAATAATAGCATCAATATGCTCTGGCTCTTCTTTTAAAATTTCCTGTAATGCTTCCTTTGCCTCAGAATACTTTTCTCTCATAATTGCATTAAGAGCCTTTGCATAATTTTCCTTAATCTTTTCCTCTCTCTTATGCTTCTTCTGCATCTGAAATCTATTTATAAGATTGGTAGTATCCCTTATGAAAAAAACAACAAACACAAAGAAAGCTCCAAAGCTGAGAGAAAGCAGAATAAGTCCAATTTTCGGCATCTCATAGGATGCGCCAAATGGAATTTTCAAAATTACAGTATCTTTATTTTCCATTGCAAAAAGACCGATTATGGTGAGAAAAATAAGAATAAGAAAAATTATAAACTTGGACATCTTAAACTCCTCTTGATTGCATTTTTTAATTATACCTTAATTTTTAATTTTAAAGCATCTAAGCGAGCTTAAATGTTTCAATTTAAGCCAATGTCTTATTTTTTATCTTTTATATCATGCTCGTCTTTTGGTGACAAACTATAAATAAAAAATTCTAAAGTTTTAGAAGCACTTATAGCATTTTGTAAACTCTCATAAAGTTCTTCTTCCTTAGAAATTTTTTGGCTTGCCAGAGATATGAAATCAGAAATAGGTTTTAAAAGATTATTCAATTCGTTGGCAACATGTAAAGCAAAATTATTTTGCTGATTTCTTAATACAATCTTATACATAGTGTTTACTAATCTTTCATAATCAACAGGTTTCAGGATATAACCATCTATGTCCATTTCAATGGCTTTCATTAGGTATAAAACTTCGGAATGGGCTGTTATGATAATTATTGGAAGATCATCCCTTAATTTTCTCATTTCTTCAGCCATCTGCAGTCCATTCATATCTAGCATGAGAATATCTGTCAAAACTAAATCTATCTTTGAAATCTTTTCTTTAAATAATTTCAAACCTTCCCTTCCACTACTTGCAGTATAAACTTTTGCAACTCTTCTTGATAAAAATTTTGTCAAAGTCTCTCTCGGTATTAGTTCATCTTCAACATAAAGAACAGTAATTCCTTTTAAAATTTCATCCTTTATATCCATTTAACCCTCCTCTAAAATTACTTTATGAGGTAGATTTTGCTGTAATCAAACTTCATTATAATAACTAACTCCTATGACTCGCAACAGTCTCCCACATTTCCGTCATCGCGAGTTAGCCTCAGCAATAGAAGCAGTATCGCCTTTTATGAGATTGCTTCGGCATCCTGACGGATGCCTCACAATGACCCATCCGCCCCGTCATTGCGATAACATTCCCATTCCGTCATTACGAGGGCATCCCCTCTCCGTCATTGCGAAGACTTTCCTTCTCGTCATTGCGAGGGACGAAGTCCCGAAGCAATCTCATATTTTCCCTTTGTAAAATAAAGATATTGCCATGCCTCACCTTCGGACTGCTTGCAATTTCAAACAATCGTTTAGTTTAAATGTAGGGTAAACATATCGTAAAAACTGCTCCCTTTTCCCAGTTTCCAGCATATATTTTTCCGTTCATATGTTCTTCAATAATCATTTTTGTCATATAAAGTCCTATTCCATCCCCCTTCCCCGGCTTTTTTGTAGTAAAATATGGTTCAAATATTTTATCAATAATTTCTTCAGCAATTCCTCCTCCATTGTCATAAATCTTTATTATAATATCTTTTTGCGCCTTTGCAAACTCTAAACTTATTAATCCGTTTTCCACAGTCAATTTATTTTTCTCTCTTGCATCTAATATAGCGTCTTTTGCATTGTTAATTAGATTCAAAAATACTTGTTTCATTTCATTTGGATAACCTTCAATCATGAAAGAATCACATAAGGATACTTCAGATAAATCATTAAAGTTTTCAAATGTTTTGTCATGTTCATGACAAATAATTCTGTAACTAATATTGTTGGCTTTTAGCTGAGCTGAAAGCATTGAAAAAACCCATACTGCACAGTTTTTTACATCAAAAATCTCTTTTTCTCTGTCAGGTCTGAAGAAATTCCGGAACTCATCTATGGTGTTAGACATAAATTGAAGCTGTTGCATAGCTTTGTCAATAGATTTACTCAAATATTCCTTGTCAAGTTCGCCAAAATCATAAGCATCTTTTATATCTTGTACTATAGTAGCTACAGCGTTTAAAGGTTGTCTCCATTGATGAGCTATGGCAGCTAACATTTCTCCCATTGCTACAAGCCGTGATTGATGAGCAATTATACTGTCTTTTTCTCTACTTTTTTGAACTTCCTGCATAACCCTGTCATGAAGTTGAAGAGTTAGTTCTTCTAATGCTTTGTTTTTTTCTTTTAGACTCTCAATTACTTTGTTGATCGTCTCAACAAGGGAGTCAATTTCTACAATATTGCTACGAGTATTTATTATTTGTTCATGTAAAAGCTCTTTTTGAATCCTATCAAGTGGTCTTTTTAATAATCTATAAAGCAAGAACCAAACTATTGCAGTAGACAAAACGAGAAATATAGTAATAGTTATTCCTGTCTGATATGCTTCTTTTGCAAATGTTTGATAATAATTTTCAGGAACTGCTACAACAATATACCAATTCCATAAGGAAAAATACTTGTAATAAGCTGTATATCTGCCTTTTTCCGTTTCTAAATTAAGTATCCCTGCATCTTTGCTAAGATTTTGCTTAGAAAAATATATGTCAGCTATTGTAGTGTAGACAACCTTGTCATTTTCAATGACAAAACCATCTAAGTTTTCCGATGAGAGAAATAAATCTATTTCACTTATAGCGTATTCTTTGATTTTTTCAATCTCTTCTTCTGTAAATTTTTTTGAAGAAGCTGTAAAAGTGTAAAAAGAACGCTCAACAATAGAATACAAAGTGTTAACTCTGGTGTCTAAGAAGCTAATAAGAAGTTCTGAAGCTGTTCTGTCAATATAAGACTTTATCAAAAACATCGCAATAAACGAAGTGGAAGCAAGTATAAGAATTATTGGGATAATTATTCGTGAATTTACACTCTTAAACAAATCTTTCACCCATTAAAAATTCTGGACGGGTATTCTGATAAGGAGGTCTTATGCCTATTTCATTTAGGCATTCCTTGTTGAGTTCCGAGAGAAAAACTTCTTGTGCAATTTTTTTAGTGTCCAAATCAGCTTTTGCAATTTTAAAAATCTGCATTAGTTTTAATATTACCTCGCCTGTTGACTGATAAGGAAATGGATGCCAATCAGACCTTTCTTTACTGAAAGCAAGTGTTAAAGTGTTTTCAGGTATCTCTAAAAAGCCATATTGAGTTTTACGAAGCATTTTTACGAGTTCGGTTCTGTCGTTCATTTTAAACAGCTCAATTGATGCTTTTGATGTTGCTCTTGTAATAGCTTTTACAACTTCCCGTTCAGCTTGAAAGTCTTGATACCGCATAGTTAAAACACAGCATGGATGGTTTTTCCATATATATTTATTTAGCATCTTCGCAGATGCTTCTCCTTTGCTTTCAATAACTGCGTTAACAGGTTCAGGCATCATGAATGCATCAATTTTCTTTTTATGCACATATTCTTCAATTTCTGAGAGACTTACTATGTTTATGCTTGCATCTTTTTCAGGGTCTATCCCATTTTCCATGAGAAAATACTTTGTAAGTAAATAATGGATACTGAGTTTTGAGTGAGACGCAAGCCTTTTGCCTTTGAAGTCTTTAAAGTTTTGTATTCCTGCTCCTTTGACTGCCATTATATTAGAGCCATGTATTCCTAAAATCATTGGAACAACCATTTTTACTGGTGACTGAAAAGGCTCAATCCCTAAATGCACAGCAAATACCATAGGACCAATCACCTGCCCAGCAAATATTTTACCTGATAGAATGTCTTTTACAAGCTCAGGCATGGTTTTGTAGTTTTGAAGAGATACTCTTAAACCTTCTTTTTTGAAATAACCCTTTTGTTCAGCATAAACCAGTGGAACACAACAATGGGAAGGAGCAAAAATGCCAATTTTTACTTCCTTTGCGTAGGAACCAAAAACCTTCGTAATTGTTCCTGACAAGCCATTTGTTGCAAGGGATGAGCTAACATATAAAATTCCTTTTAAAAAATGCCTTCTATTCATTTTTTCCTCCGATGTCTTTGACTTTGAACATTGTAATATTTTATTTTATTCCACATAGAGAATTAAAATCACAAATTCGGCAGAATTTTTTTCTGTCTTGTGTGGGACTGAATGGCACATTCGGGTTTTTTATTTCTTCAATTAGCGTTTTTATAACAAATTTTAATTTTTCAATTTCGTCTGTGATATTTTTATTGTTGATCGGAGAATAAAAGGAGTCTGTATCATTAAGAAAGGATTTTCCAAGTAAAAAATACTTTCCTTCGACTTTTTCAATTGATTTGTCAAAATTTTGTATATAAAGAAGCATGTAAATAGGTATTTGCAAACTTTTTACACTCTTATGCCAGTTTTCTCTTTCGTTTAAATCAATTTTTTCAAAGTTAATTTTCAAATTGTCATCATTTGAGGAAATCTTGTAATCAAGAATTACTGTTTTATCATCTACAGAATCTATCCTATCAATTTTCCCGCCAAATTTAGCACCAAATAGCTCTCCCTCAAGCCAAGTTTCAACTTGAAGAACAGTGATTTTATGCTTTTGGGACAATTTTTTATAAAAATCTACGATTTCTCTCATTTTCTTTAATATCTGATTTTTTATGAGATACGTCTTTCCGACCACAACTCCGCTAAATTTCTCATTAAAATATCTGTTAACAAGCACACCGATGTCATAGTCAAGATTTTTTTCTGAGAGCAGAACTCCAATTTTATCTGCAAAATAATCCCTAAGAATATCATGAACAATTGTGCCTATGTGGGAGCGATCCAAATCTGTTGAGATTTGTTCTCTGGATTGAAGTCGCAAAATACTACCATAGTAGAATTTGAGTCCGCATTTTATATATTCATCAAGACTTGTTGGATAGAATACAAGATTTTCAATAATTTTCATGATTTCATCATTTTTATGTACTGGTAAAGGAATTGAGCTGTCAAGTTTAAGTCTGTAATTTCTCAAAACAATGATTTTATTTTCCTCATTGAATAGGCATTTTTTCTTTTTTTCAATTTCCCAGATAAGTTTTTCAATAAACCTTGACCTTTCTGTTTTTTCATCCCTCTTGTAAATAAGATGAACCTCCTTTGCTCCTTGAAGAAGTAGAGAGAAATAGTAAAACTGAAGATTTTCTCTATCCGATATTGTCGGAAGCCCAAGCTGTTTTCTTACAAAAAAAGGCATTATATAGTCCTCTGAAAGGTCTGGAAAAATCTCCTCATTCAGGTCAAGAAATATTACTCTTTCAAACTTGATGTTTCTTGTTTCAAGGAAACCTAAGATTTGCAATCCCTTAAGGGGTGTGCCTACAAATGGGTATTTTTCAGAAATAATAGCGTTCTGAAAGAGTGTGAAATAAGACTCAGTTCTTTGAAAACTGAAGCTTCCAACAACAGATAAAGAGATTTCATCAAACACCTTAAGGAATCTCTCTACATAGGGAATAAAATATGGATGATAATAGGCGGTGCTGTGATTTTTTATAAAAATTAGGGTTTCTAAGCATTTCCTTGCAAAGTCTGCGATATTGTCAATTTTAAGAAATTTGCGGATTGTTTGCTCATGGATATTTCTCAAATGGTTTTTTATGTCATGTTCTTGTATACCTGTTATTTTTTCAATTTTTGAAGGCAAAGTATTTTCAATCCATTCAATGGAGACAAAACTTATATTTTCATCGGCAAAAAAATCTTCAATGGCATGAATGATTATTCTACCTGTTTCAGCTGAGC
>JBEPZQ010000079.1:0-7854 GCA_041640755.1 Thermodesulfovibrio sp.
TACTACAGTCGCGGTCATTAAAGCCATTTGTAAAGGAGTAACTCTTAAAAATCCTTGTCCAATGGCTGTATTGAAAGTGTCTCCAAGATACCAAGATATTTTTAATGTTTTCTTTTTCCATTCTTCATCAGGCACAAGACCATCCTTTTCATCAGAACTAAAGCCTGTAGAACTCCCCAGTCCAAGCATTGTTGCATATTTTTTTATTTTATTTATACCAAGAAGTCTTCCAAGTTCATAAAAGTAAACATCACATGACTCCACAAGGGCTCTTCGTAAGTTTACAGGTCCATGTCCTTCTTTTTTCCAACATCCGAAAAACCAAGTTCCATAACTTAATCCGCCACTACAGCTTGCAAGTATTCTGTCTGGAGTTACAACTCCCTCTTCAAGCCCTGCAAGTGCGGTAATTATCTTAAATGTTGATCCCGGAGGATAAAGTCCTTGAATTGCTTTATTAAGTAAAGGTTTTTCTGGATCCGATATTAGCTTAGTCCAATACTCACTGGGCACACCTTCAACAAACATATTTGGGTCAAAAGAAGGAGAACTTATAAGAGCAAGAATCTCACCTGTATCAGGTTTTATGGCGACAAATGCGCCAGAATATCCTCTGAAGGCATTAAATGCAGCTTCTTGCAAAAGGGCATCAATGGTAAGATAGACATCTTCACCCTTTACAGGTGGTGTTTCTTTGATTAATCTTAATTCCCTGCCAAGAGCGTCAACTTCAACGATTTTTTCTCCGGGAATTCCTCGCAGTTTATCATCATATATTTTTTCTATTCCAGTTTGACCAACCATAAAATAGGGAGGCAAGCTTTTCAGAGCTGGATTATTTTGTATTTGTTGCTCTGTAATTTTTCCTAAATATCCTAATAAATGGGCTGTAGCCTCGCCAAATGGATAATGTCTTTTCATCTCTATATCAATCAGCAAGCCCGGTAGTTCTGATTTTCTTGCTTCAAGCATAGCAACTTCCCTAAAGGATAAGTCTTCTTTAATTCTGATAGGAAGATATATGCTTTCAGGTTTTCGACCGAGTTTTTTTTCAATCTCTTCGTAGGGAATATTTAGAATTTTAGAAAGTATTTCTTTGTCAATTTTATCTGCATATTCAGGAGATATTGAAACACTGAATATAGGAATATTTTCAACAAGCGGAATTCCATTTCTGTCATAAATAATTCCACGGGGAGCAGGTATTTTTATTATTCGTATTCTGTTTTGCTCTGCCAGTTGCTTGTATTTGTCCGCATTAATTATTTGAAGCTGCCAAAGTCTTAGTATAACTATCAAAAAAATCAAACAAATTGTTATAAAAAATAGTCTCTCTTTAGCGTTCATCAGGGTTTTTTCCAGCTCAAAATTAAACCAAATGGTATATTTATTAATCCTGAAATTAATATTTTTTTCAATAACAAAGATGAAGAGATTTCAATACTGAAAAAATAAATTACAATAAAGCTGTAAATAGTTTCATCCAGTATGGTAAAACTGAAAATCACAAGAGTTTTAAAAATTTCTGTCCAATGAAAAAAAAGCTGTCTGGTAAGCACGATTAAAAACATTCCACTTATTGATTTAGAAATTATCGCAGGACCAATTATTCCCTGAAATAAATCTTCTATTAATCCAGTCATAGCAAAGAAAAGCAATGGCAATAATTCGGAGGAAGCAATTTTTTTTTGTTCTGTTTCTGTAAATGTATGTTCTATGGCAAAGAGATAAATTAAAAGAAAAGAAAAGTTTAATGTAATTCCATCAATTAAAAAATATTGCTCAGCAAAGAAAGCAAGAAAAATCAATATTACCCACTTCAACGCTCTTTTCACTTTTCACTTCTCACATTCATCTGATTACCGCCACTTCTTCAATATTTAACTCAGATTGAAAGGGAATGACTTCAATATATTGAAATAATCCCTTTTTTTTGTTGATACTTTTTACAGCGCCGACCATTATGCCTTCTGGAAATATTCCATCAGTCCCTGAAGTAGCTAATCTGTCACCTATAAGAACCTCTTCTTCCAATGGTAAATATTTTAAAACACATATATTTAAACCAGTTCCGCTTAAAACTGCTTCTACTCTCGTTCTTTCTAATCTCACAGAAGCAGAAAAATTAGGGTCAGTTAATAAAATTACCTCAGAAAAATTATCTGCAGTGTAAATAACTTTACCAATTAAACCTCTATATGTTATTACTGGCATATTTATTTTGATACCGTCATTTAGTCCCTTATCAATCCATATTGTTTTTACAAATTTATTAGAACCTTTTTTGATTACCTTTGCTATAGCTATGATATCTCTTCTTGTTTCCTTCAGATTTAAAAGATTTTTTAACCTTTTATTTTCATCCATCAATTCCTGATATGATTTTGTTTGTAGTCTAAGACCATATAGCTCTTCTTTAAGTTTTCTGTTTTCTTCTCGCAAATACAATACATCATAAAAAAATTCTTTTACTGAATTTATGGCGTAAGAGAACTGTAAAAAATGAATTTTTGTAAAATTAACACTACCTTTTAATTGATAACTTATCAGCAAAAAAGCAATTGCTATAACAATTAATAAAACAATCGTGGTTGATTTTTTTATCATCAGTTAACATTAATAGAGACTTTTCTAAGTAATTCTATTTTGTCAAGCATTGCTCCACAACCTTTTACTACTGCTCTGAGAGGGTCATCTGGAATTATGACTGGAACGCCTGTATGTTCTCTAATCAGAATATCAAGTCCCCGAAGAAGAGCACCTCCTCCTGCGAGAACAATTCCTTTGTCTGCTATGTCTGAAGCAAGTTCAGGCGGAGTATTCTCCAGAGTAACTTTAATAGTCTCCAAAATTATAGATACAGGCTCTTCTAAAGCTTCTCTTATTTCTTCTTCTGTTATATTAATTGCCTTTGGTATTCCACTTACAAGGTCCCTTCCTTTTATCTCCAATGTTTTATTTGAATTTATAGGATATGCACTGCCAATATTGATTTTTATGAGTTCTGCAGTTCGCTCTCCTATCATGAGATTGTATTTTCTTTTTATAAAAGTAATTATTGCCTCATCCATTTTATCTCCACCAACCTTTACTGCCTTTGAACAAACAATACCACTAAGGGATATTACAGCAACATCTGTTGTTCCGCCTCCTATGTCAACAATCATATTGCCTGATGGTTCATCAACAGGTAGCCCTACACCTATTGCTGCTGCCATAGGTTCTTCAATGAGATATACCTCTCTGGCACCTGATGCCATTGCTGCATCTTTTACAGCTCTCTGTTCAACCTGTGTTATACCTGAAGGTACGCCTATTATCACTCTTGGTGATATAAAACACTTTCTGTTATGAGCTTTAGATATGAAATATTTAAGCATCTCTCCTGTTGCATCAAAATCTGCTATAACACCGTCTTTAAGAGGCTTAATAGCTATTATATTTGCAGGAGTTTTGCCCATCATTTCTTTCGCTTCTGTTCCAACGGCAATTACTTTTCTGTTGTCCCTTCTTAATACAACAACAGAAGGCTCATCACAGACTATACCTTTTCCTTTTACATAAACAAGAGTATTTGCTGTTCCAAGATCAATAGCTAAATCATTAGAAAATTTCCCAACTAATTTTTGAATAAACACTATAATCCTCCTACTTATTTTTTTCTCTTGATATTTTAAAATATTTGAGCTTAAACTTGATATTAAAATTTAGGAAATGCTTATTTTATTTCAATCTCATCAATTACATATGTACCTGCTATATAATCGCCAATTCTTTTTCCTTCGGAGCTTCCAATTATGATAATAAATTCAAAGATAATTATTAAAGAGCATATAATCCATCCAAGAATTGGAATGATTAAGAAAAGCAAAGATAAAGCTATCGGAAGATTTCTAATTATAGAGCTTCTAAAATCTGAAGGAACCTGTGTCTGTTCATTCATAACTTTGATTCTCAGAAACTTCTTACCTATGCTACTTCCATTAAAGAGTCCGTCGCTTATTAAGAGATAAAAAATTCCTATAAAAAGTCCAGCATTTGGAAAAATTTTCCACAGTACTAAAACAAGCAATAAGTCAAGCGTTTTTGCGATGGTTCTGAAAAAAATCAAACTTAAATTATTTTTATTAGTCATTTTTATTGTTCCATTATTAATTTAAATGTTCTATAATATATTAACACTTGCCTCTTTTTTGCATAAACAATTATGATAGGATACAATAAATTTTATGGGTAAATCAAAATTCTGAAAATTTTTAAAGGAGGGCAAAATGAACTATAAAAGCCTAAAAGTTTTTGTTCTTTTTCTGTTAATACTTTTCTCGAGTTCAGCATATGGAGAAATTGTTGCTAAACCCGGTACTTTTGACCATTTTCAGATTGATACCCCCGATAAATTAATTGCTGGGGAAGAATCTATAATAATACTTTATGCAGTTGATATATTTGGCAATACTTTAAATATGCCATCAGACAGTTCAAAGAGTTATAAAATTATTGCATCAGGTTCAACAAAAATATTTCCTGAGCAATTTAAATCAAATGAAATAACTCAGTCAGGTTTAAAAATAAAAATCTTCTCTGAAAAGGCAGAGGATATAATTTTACATCTCTATGAAGAAGGCAAAGCATTTCCGGTTTTAGAAAAAAAGATAAAAATCATTCCAAATGTTATAAGTGCCCTTGATATTAAAGCTCCTGAAACTGTTAGCGTAGGCAATGAAATTATAACTAAAATTTTTGGAAAGGATAAATTTGGTAATACTGTCTGTAAGGATTTTGATGCAAATTTATTGAACTTATTTTTTAAAGGAGAAGTGACTCCACAGAGAAAGGAGATTCAATTTATTCCTGAACGTTGCGGTGTTAATGTAAAGATTTATTCTGAAAAGATTGGAAAATTTTACATAGAAGCAAATTTATTGAACAAAAATATTTATGGTAAAAGCAATTTGGTAGAGATAGTTAATGGAGAGGTTTATGGTTTTATTGTTGAGTCTCCAAGTGAAGTTGTTGTTGATGAGTCTTTTGATATAACAATAACAGCAATTGATAAATTTAAAAATATTGTTAAAGATTTGTCATCCCAAAAAGAAAAAGTGATAATAGAAGCTAAGGGTAAAGGATATATTTTCCCCTCAGAACTATCAACGCATGCTTTTTCTAATGGAGTAGCTAAGGTCAGCTTAAGATATGACAGACCTGAGGAAATAAAGATTTATGTTAAAGCTTTTAAAGAAGACAACATAAATGGCGAAACAGATACAATAAGGGTTGTTCCCCCAAAGATTAAAAAATTTCAAGTTATTACCCCAGAGACAATCATTACAGGACAGAAATTCAAAGCAAAGGTTATCGCATACAATCATCTTGATAAAGTGATGGTAAATTACAATCAATATGGCAAAAATGTTCTTTTGATGTCTACAGGTTCAGGAACGCTTACTCCCAATAGAATTCCACCTTCAGCCTTTGTAAATGGAGTTGCGATAGTGGAGTTAATTTATGATAGGGCAGAAAAATTTGACATCATAGCAATTCCCGAGGAAGAAGAGATGCCTTCTATTGAGTCCAAAGTTAAAGAAGAAAAGAAAGAGAAGCCTAAAGAGAAAAAGATAAGCAAGCCAGCAAAGGCAAAAAAATCTGAAATTTCAAAGAAAAAGACAAAAAAGCAGGCTAAAATTAGTAATCATAAAGATAAAAAAGCCGAAGAGCTTTCCCAAGCATCCATTTTAGAGCTTCAAAATATTTCCCTTGTTGAAACAAAAACAAATGCTACATTAACTCTTTTCATTCCTAATATCGGAAAAAGAGGTGGATATCAACCTGTAACCAAAAAGGAAGGTAGCACAATGTCAATAATTTTAGAGGTATATCCTGCCCAGAATAAACTTGAAAAACCAGTGCAGTTTGAATCAGATTTTATCAAAGAGGTTACAGTTACAGAGGATGGAAACAAGGTAGTATTGAATATTGTTCTTAAAAAACCTCTCAAGTATCGGACTTTTAAAAAGCCAGACGAGATAGTAATTGAGTTTAGGAGAAGTTAATGGGTTTTTTTGACAAGCTTAAGGAGAAATTAACAAAAACAAAGCAGAGCATTGTTGAAAAAATTGAAGCCATAATACCTGTTGGAAAAAAGATAGATGAAACTACAATAGAAGAACTTGAAGAAATTTTAATTTCTGCAGATGTTGGAGCAAAGTCAACAGAGGATATAATAGAGACATTAAAGAAAAAAGTAAAAGAAGGAAGTATTAAAGACTCTACAGATTTAAAAGGAGCACTTAAAGAGGAATTAACAAAGCTTCTTGAAGGTGATACGAATTTGAATCTTTCTAAAAAGCCTTCAATTATTCTGGTTGTTGGAGTAAATGGTGTAGGAAAGACAACAACCATTGGCAAACTTGGTTACAAATTTATCAGCGAAGGTAAAAGCGTTGTTTTTGCAGCAGCAGATACATTCAGGGCTGCAGCAATTGAGCAACTTGAGATATGGGCTAAAAAAACCGGGGCTGACATAATAAAACATCGCAGTGGAGCAGATCCAGCAGCAGTTGCCTTTGATGCATGCGAATTTGCGAAGGCAAAAAACAAGGATATAGTTATCATTGATACTGCAGGAAGGCTTCATACCAAGACTCCTCTTATGGAGGAATTAAAAAAAGTTAACCGAGTAGTCCAAAAATCCATATCCGATGCTCCCCATGAAACACTTCTTGTGCTGGATTCAACAACTGGACAAAATGCAATAAGACAAGCAATTTTTTTTAACGAAGCTGTAAATCTTACAGGAGTTGTTGTAACAAAGCTTGATGGAACAGCAAAGGGTGGTGTTGTTTTTGCTATAAAAAAAGAAATAGGAGCTCCAATAAAGCTTATCGGAATTGGTGAAGGGATTAACGATTTGAAGGAATTTAATGCAAAGGAATTTGTTGATGCATTATTTGATTAAGATTGGTTGCGGGGAGAGGATTTGAACCTCTGACCTTCGGGTTATGAGCCCGACGAGCTACCAGACTGCTCCACCCCGCGATAACATTTTAAAATAACATAAAAATTAAGGATTTGTCAAGGCTATGGAACTTGTAATTGCATCAAGAAACAAGAAAAAAATTGAAGAGTTGAAGCGAATTTTAGAAGGACTCAATGTAAAACTTCTTTCAATGGATGACTTTCCTGAGCTTAAGGAAGTTGTTGAAGACGGTGAAACTTTTGATGCAAATGCTCTCAAAAAAGCAAGATATGTCTGCAAAAAAACAGGATTACCCGCATTAGCTGATGATTCAGGGCTGGAAGTGGATGTATTAGGTGGCAAACCCGGAGTAAGGTCTGCAAGGTTTGCCGGAGAAAATGCAACTGACGAGGAAAATATTAAAAAACTTTTGAAAGAATTAGAGGGTATACCAGAGAACCAGAGAAATGCCCGTTTTGTATGTTGCATTGCCTTAGTCTTGCCTAATGCAGAAGAGCATCTTTTCTGGGGCTTTGTAAAAGGCAAAATAACAAAACAGCCTCAAGGGAAAAAGGGATTTGGATATGATCCTGTTTTTATACCTGAAGGTTATGGGAAAACCTTCGCAGAAATGGAACCACACGAAAAAGATAGTATAAGTCACAGGAACGAAGCTCTTGACAAATTAAAGAAATTTTTGATATACTACGCCAATTTTTATAAGCAAAACTTATTATAAAATTATAAAATTTAAGTTGCTTTTTATTGTGTAATGAGTTAAATTATATTCAACCAATTTTAATTAAGCCAAAATCAAAACAAGGAGGATTCAATGAGATTAGTATTTCTTGGTGCTCCCGGGGCAGGTAAGGGAACGCAGGCAAAAAAGCTTGTAGAGA
>JBEPZQ010000080.1:0-7843 GCA_041640755.1 Thermodesulfovibrio sp.
TGTTGCAAAAAGGCTGATGAGGCATTAAAGAAGGCTGAAGATGCAGCAAAGAGAGCTGAAGATGCAGCAAAGAGAGCTGAAGATGCAGCATCAAGAGCAGAGGCTGCAGCACAGAAGGCTGGAAAAGCATTTGAACTTCAGCAGAAGAAATAATTTTTATTTCATAGCCACAGGTCTGATTGTATGACCTGTGGCTTATTTTTTGTAGTTACTGAGGTAGGAATTCCTGTTTTCTTTTTAATCACATAATAAAGCTTAAATGTATCAACGGATTTTAATAATCCTTTTTTTGCAAGCTGTTCAGTAGCATTTTGCAGATAATCAAAGTCTTTTAATTGATCATCCCAATGCACTTCAACATAGACATCATCTCCAATTTTTGCAACCTTTACAGGTTGCCTTACAATAATAACTTCTGTTCCAACAGGAACCATTTCAAAGAGCTTTGGAATATCCTCAGGATAAAGCCTTATGCATCCATGCGTTACTTTTCTTCCGACAGCCCAAGGTCTATTAGTTCCATGAATTAAATAACTCAATCCTGAAAGCCTCATTGCATGCGTTCCAAGAGGATTTTCAGGACCGGGTGGAACTACAGCAGGAAGCTCGGGTCTTTCCTGTCTTATTGACTCTGGAACATACCAAGGAGGATTAACCATTTTGTGGCTAATTTTGTATTTTCCAACAGGAGTCTCAGTCCCGTCATCCCCTATTCCAATAGGGAATGTTGTAACAAACTCTTCTTTGCCTTTTTTATAAAAATAATAAAGCCTCATCTCGGAAAGATTTATTATTATTCCATTGAAATTATTCGGTCTGTCAGGAAGAATCCAAAAAGTTGGCACGGTGACTGTTTTTCCTTCTCCGGGTACGAATGGGTCAAGATGAGGATTTGCCTCTGTTATTTCGTTGTAACCAAGATTATAAAGACGGGCAATTTCAATTAAAGATTCTCTATTTTGAACCACATGCTTTTTGATCTCGCCAATGATGTTTGTATTTGAGTCAATGCGAAAGGTTGCTCCGAATGAAGGAGCAAAGCTCAAAGCAACAATAAAAAAAATTGATAATACTATGAATCTTTTCATATTCATTTGTTTACATTAAAAAAACGGTCCCAACGGGATTCGAACCCGTGTTTTAGCCTTGAGAGGGCTACGTCCTTGACCGGGCTAGACGATGGGACCGTCTAAACTACTGGGGAGAGAGGATTCGAACCCCTACAAGCAGATCCAGAGTCTGCCGTCCTGCCGTTAGACGACTCCCCAATCATTAATATGTATATCATAAAATTAAGCCCATTGTCAAATTAAAAAGATTTGTGTTAAAATTTTCAACATGTCAGTTACAAACATTATAATGGTTGGCACAGGTGGGCAGGGAATTGTTCTTGCAAGTAGAATTATTACCCATGTAGCCTTTCAAAGCGGATATGATGTAAAAGAAAGTGAATTACACGGAATGGCTCAAAGAGGCGGTAGTGTTCTGGGACATATAAGATTTGGAAAGAAAGTTTTTTCACCCTCAATCCCTTATGGTGAAGCGGATATTCTTGTAGCTTTGGAAGAAATGGAAGCTGTAAGATATCTGAGATTTTTAAAACCCTCAGGCATTATTATTTTAAACAGAAAAAAAATACCTCCCGCAGCTTTGGAAAATGTAAAATATCCCGAGAATATTGAACAATTTCTGATGGAAAAAGGATTTAAAGTTTTTCCAATTGATGCAGAAAAGGTTGCCAAAGAAATAGGAAATGTAAAGGTAGAAAATTCAGTTGTTATTGGCTATTTGTCGGCATTTTTGGATTGTAAATTAGATTGCAAAGAAGAAGAATGGCTTGAGGTGATTCAAAACTCAGTTCCGCCTAAAACAGTTGAGCTTAATATAAAAGCATTTCAAGAAGGGAGGAGGTTAGCAAAAGAAAATGCAATTTTGGAACAAGGAAGTAGAAACTTTACCGAGGGAACAACTTGAAAAGCTTCAATTTGAAAGGTTAAAAAAAACTCTCCGAAGAGTCTATCAAAAAGTCCCCCACTATAAAGCCAAATTTAATCAAGCCAATATTAAGCCTGATGATATAAAAAGCCTTGAAGATGTCAGAAAGCTTCCATTTACAACCAAAGAAGACCTTTATGTTGATTATCCCTTTGGTCTTTTAACCATACCAGTTGATAAAGTTATCAGGGTTCATACATCAAGCGGAACAACAGGCAAGCCAAAGGCTATTTTTTTCTCAAAAAAAGATATAAATAACTCAGCTGAACTAATTGCAAGATGTTTAGTTATGACAGGAGCCCGTAGAGGTGATATTTTACAAAATTCTATGACCTATGGACTTTTCACAGGTGCATTTGTAATGCACTATGGTGCGGAAAAGGTTGGAATATTTGTTATTCCAGCAGGACCCGGAAACACTGAAAGGCAGATCAGTTTAATGAGAGATTTTGGAACTACAATGATTCATATAACTCCAAGCTATGCCCTTTATGTTGCTTCTGTTATATTTGATAAAGGGCTTGACCCTCGCAAAGACCTGAAATTAAAAAGAGCCTACTTGGGGGCTGAGCCATACTCAGAGGAGACAAGAAGAAAAATAGAGGATTTATTGGGCATAGATGTATATAACTGTTACGGATTGACAGAAATGAACGGTCCTGGGGTTGGTTTTGAGTGTATTTATAAAAACGGTTTACATATTTGGGAAGATAATTTCTTGCTTGAGGTAATTAATCCAGAAACAGGAGAGCCTGTGCCTGATGGAGAGATAGGAGAGCTTGTTCTAACCACTCTTAACAGAGAAGCAATGCCTCTTATTAGATACAGAACAAGAGATTTGACAAGAATAATACCAGAACCATGCAGATGCGGAAGGACACACAGAAGAATTGCAAGAATTTTAGGCAGATCCGATGATATGTTTATTGTGAAGGGTGTAAATATATTCCCTCAGCAAATAGAGCAGATTTTGATGAGTATCAAGGGAGTAGCTCAGAATTATCAGATTGTCTTAGAGCCAATTGATGAGTTGGTAGTCAAAGTTGAGATAGACAAAGAAATTTTTGACGGTAAGATAGAGAGACTTATAAAGATTAAAGAAGAAATAATTGAGAAAATCCGCTCTGCAACTATGGTTAAGCCAAAAGTTGAGTTACTTGAACCCGGCACACTTCCTGTAAGTGAAGGCAAGGCAAAAAGAGTATTTGACAATAGAACGCTTTAAGGAGGTTTCAATGAGTAAAGTTTATATGATATCGATTTTTGCTGAAAACAAGCCCGGAAGACTTGAAAAAATTACAAAAGTACTTGCTGAGGCTGATATAAACATACTTGCTTTCTCAATTACAAGCACTAACGGCTTTGGAGTAATAAAATTTTTAGTTAACAAATGGAATGAAGCCTTTAAGCTTTTTAAGGAAAAGGGCTTTACAGTATCGCTAAATGAAGCAATAGGAATAGAAATGAAAGATCAGCCCGGAGGACTTTATGAGGTTGTAAAGATATTATCATCAAAGGGAATTAACATAGAAAGTGCTGCTGTGTATGTTGCAGAAACAAGAAAAAAAGCCTATCTTATTGCTGAAGTTGAGGATACTGAGAAAGCAAAGAAAGCTTTAGAAGGAGAAAACCTAAAATTCTTAACTCCTGAAGAAATTAAGTGAGGTGATGAATATGGGGGTGATGAATATGTATTGGAATAAAGAAGCAGAATGCATTCCTGAAGAAAAACTAAGAGAATTACAACTTCAACGACTAAAAGATGTGGTAAGACGGGCTTACGAAAAAGTTCCATACTATAAGAAAAAGTTTGATGAAGTGGGTATTACACCAGATGATATTAAAAAACTTGAAGACATAAGACACATTCCCTTTACTGGTAAAGTTGACCTAAGAGAAGTATATCCCTTTGGAATGTTTGCTGTGCCACTCAGCGAAATAGTAGAGATTCATATGTCAAGCGGAACAACAGGCAAACCTGTGGTTGCAGGATATACTCTGAGTGATATTGAAATTTGGGGAGAAGTAATGGCAAGATGCCTAACAATGGCAGGAACAACGAAGAATGATATTGTTCAGGTTGCCTATGGATACGGATTATTCACAGGAGGATTTGGCGTTCATTATGGAGCAAGAAAAATAGGTGCAATGATTGTGCCAGCCTCTGCAGGAAACACAAGAAGGCAGATTGAAATAATGAGAGACTTCGGCACAACTATACTCACATGCACACCATCTTATGCACTTTACATGGCAGAAGTTGCTCAGGAAATGGGTATAGAGCCAACCACTCTTAAGCTCAAATCCGGTTGTTTTGGTGCTGAAATGTGGACAGAGGAGATGCGAAAAGAGATTGAAAAAAGATTTGGACTCAATGCTTACAATATCTACGGACTTACTGAAATAATTGGTCCGGGAGTTGCCCACGAATGTGTTGAAAAAAAGGGTTTACATGTATTTGAGGACCATTTTCTCATAGAAATCATTGATCCAGAAACAGGAGACCCGCTTCCAGATGGAAACAGAGGAGAACTTGTTATCACAACCCTGACCCGCGAAGGGATGCCAATGTTGAGATTCAGAACAAGGGATATCACTTCTATAATCAGAGAAAAATGTGCCTGCGGAAGAACTTTTGCAAGAATAGAAAGAATCAGGGGCAGAAGCGATGACATGATAAAAGTGAGAGGAGTCATGCTCTTCCCATACCAGATTGAAAAGGCTATCTTGGAAGTTCAGGGCGTTGAACCCCATTATCAGATTATCATTACAAGACCCCAGTATCTTGATGAGATAGAGGTTATGGTTGAGATGTCAAAGGAGACATTTTCCGATGAGGTAAAACAAATTGAAAACTTGAAGAAGAAATTGGAAAAGAGGATAGAAGAAATTGTTGGCATTAGGGTAAAGGTAACTTTAGTTGAACCAAAGAGCCTTCCAAGAAGCGAAGGTAAAGCAAAGAGAGTAATTGATAAAAGAAATTTGAATCAGTAGGAGGACTAAAATGAAGATAAAGCAGGTTTCTGTATTTTTAGAAAACAAAAGAGGAAGACTTTATGAAGCACTTCGTGCCCTTGCAGATGCGAATATAAACATCAGGGCACTTTCAATTGCAGACACATCTGAATTTGGAATCTTAAGACTAATTGTTACAGACCCGGAAAAAGCAAAGGAAGTGTTGGAGAATAACGAATTTACAGTGAAGCTTACAAATGTAATTGCTATGGCAGTAAAAGACAAACCCGGTGGACTTGCAGAGTGCCTTAAATATCTTTACGATGCAAATATCAACATAGAATACATTTATGCCTTCGTAGAAAAATCTGGCGAGAAGGCAGTAGTAGTCCTGCGGACTGAAAATCTTGATAAAACAATATCTGTCCTTCAGGAAAAGAGCGTGCAAATACTCAGCTGGGATGATGTTTTAGCTCTTTAATTTTCGCGCAACCAAAACGCACGCTCTCTTTGCAATGACAACATTAACCCCGGGGCTATCAAGCCCCTTTTTTATTGCCTCGTATGTAACCTTTTTGTCATATGGGTCAACAACTTCAACTGAGTCTGCTCCACAGGCTTTGCAAATTTCAGCAAGTTCAACGGATTTGGTCCTTTCACCCTTTGCAGTAATTCCAAGCTCAGGAGTTGGTTGATGACCTGTCATTGCAACAACAGAGTTATCAAGAATGCATACAAGAATATTTGCCCTGTTATAGACTGCATTGATAAGAGCAGGGATACCTGTATGAATAAATGTTGAATCACCCAAAACAACAGCAACACGGCTCACACCTTGCAGTGCAATTCCAGAAGCCTTGCTTATACTTGCCCCCATGCAAAGACATGTGTCAATTGCGTTAAGGGGTGGATTTGCACCTAAAGTATAGCAACCAATATCACCGGTCACAAAATTTGGCTTTGCCTCATTTAGTGCCTTATAAAACTCTCTGTGTGGACATCCGAGACAAAGCACAGGTGGACGAGGAAGAAGAAGATTGGCTGGCGGTTCTGCAGTAACGGGTGGTATTTGGTGATTGGCAAACAATTTTTTTACTGCATCAATACCAAGCTCGCCTTCCATTGGTAGCTCACCAGAAAGCTTGCCTTTAACATTTTGATGAAACTTTCTCACAATAGGCTCAACAAATGGATAACCTTCTTCAAGGACAATAACCTCGTCAAGATTGCTTACAAATTCTTTGATTAATGCCTCATCTACAGGATAGGCTGAGATTTTAAGAATTGGAAGATTTTCAGCAACTTCCATTGCATAAAGAAAAGTAATTCCACATGCTACAATACCTTTGTTAGAATTGCCGGGAAATATTTTGTTAAGCTCATGTTTTTTTATGATATCAAGTATCTTTTGCTGCTTTTCGTTAAGTCTTTTATGAAGATTTATAACATGCTTTGGAATAGCAATCATCTGCTCAGGATTTTTTTCTATTTTTAAAGGATTTTCCTGTCTTCTCGTTCCCATAGTAACAGGACCGTAGCAATGCAGAAGCCTTGTAATGCTTCTTAACATAACAGGAAGTCCCAATTCTTCCGAAACATCAAAGGCTAAAATGGTCAAATCCTTTGCCTCCTGAACATCAGAGGGCTCAAAGCAGGGAATTTTTGCAAACATTGCATAAAATCTGCTATCCTGCTCATTTTGAGAAGAGTAAGCTCCCGGGTCATCTCCCACAGCTAAAACCAGTCCACCCCTTACACCAAGATATGCAGAGGTCATAAATGGGTCTGAAGCTACATTCAAGCCAACATGCTTCATTGAACAGAGAGCTCTTTTTCCTACAAGGGAGACTCCATAAGCTACTTCGTAGGCTACTTTTTCATTTACAGACCATTCTGCCTTTACAGGCGAATTTTGAGCAACATATTCAAGAATTTGAGTTGCAGGAGTTCCCGGATAGGATGAAGCATAAGAAATTCCTGCTTCTATTGCTCCTTGAGCTATTGCAGATGTTCCAAGCATTAATCTCTTTTCCATATCTTTCTCCTTTGAAGAATATGAGCTAAATATTTCTAATATACCACATTTGTTTGAAAAATTAGATAGATGCTCCTCACTGCAAGCCCCTGAGATCAGGTAAAGCAGTCTGTAATTGTGACTGGTGGTTGGTGGATGGTGAATAGTGAATGGAATATTTTTTCTATAATTGCGACTTCGAGCAAAGCGAGACAATCTCGCATTCCTCTTTCAGCAACCAGCTCGCCAAGCAGTGCGAAGCACTGCTTGCAATGACGAAAAGATAAATTTATGCTCGCAATGGACAAAAAATCGCTCAATTTAGAGATAAGTAATTAGGAAGAGATTACTTATTCAAATTTAAAATTGCCTTAAAAAGAGGATGATTCCTTATAGGTTCATAGGTCTTTGAGGTTTTTAGGTAATTCCAATTATTATAACCCTTTTCAATAGCCTTTAGAAGCCATTTGCAAGCTTCTTCTGGCATTCCTTTGGCTGCATAAAGTTCAGCCATGCTATTCAAGGCATAAATGTTATTAGGATTAAGCTCAATTGACTTTTTAATATCTCGTTCAGCTTCTTCCAGTTTTCCCATCAAAAGAAAAGTAAAACCTCTGTTATTATAGGGCATTCCATTATTAGGTTTCAGTTCAATGGCTTTATTATAATCTGCTATAGCAAGCTCATAAAGTCCAAGGACAGAGTAAACTATTCCTCTATTGTTATATGCAAGAAAATAATCTGGTTTTAGTTCAATGGCTTTAGTATAATCAGCAATGGCAAGATGATAAAGCTTTTTTCTATAATATGCATTCCCTCTTTCCTTATATGCCTGATGGTTTGTAGGGTCTTGTTCTATCATTTTCGTATATTTAGAAA
>JBEPZQ010000081.1:0-7357 GCA_041640755.1 Thermodesulfovibrio sp.
TGAAATTTAGGCTTTATCTTATAGGTGACAGAAAGCTCTTTATAAGTGAGAATGATTTTTTGGAGGCAGTGGAGACAGCGCTAAAGGCTGGAATTAAAGCTTTTCAATTAAGGGAAAAAGATATGACAGCAAAGGAGCTTTATTACCTTGCTAAAAAATTAAGGGAGATAACAATTAGGCACGATGCATTGCTATTTATAAATGATCGCATTGACATAGCCCTCGCAGTTGAGGCTGATGGAGTGCATTTGCCACAAAGCGGTATTCCTGCTCATGTTGTAAGAAAGGTCTGGAAAGATAGATTTATCATCGGAGTTTCAACTCATTCAGTTGAAGAGGCAAAGAATGCTGAAAACTGGGCAGATTTTATAACTTTTAGTCCGATATTTTTTACTCCATCAAAAGCAAAGTATGGTGAGCCACAGGGGATAGAAAAATTAAAAAAGATAAAAAAAGCTGTTAAATGTCCTGTTTTTGCACTCGGTGGAATTAACATAGTTAATGCCAATGAGGTAATCCCTCATTGTGACGGAATTGCGATGATAAGAGGAATTTTAGAGCAAAAGGACATTGAAGAAGCAGTAAAAAATTTTATAAAAATCTTAGGAGAGGCGTGATGACAAGAATAGAGTTAGCAAAAAAAGGAATAATTACTGATGAATTTAGGAAAGTAGCTCAGCAAGAGGGGGTATCTGCTGAGGAGCTTGTAAAAAATATTGCTGAGGGAAAGGCTGTTATAACAAGAAATATTCTACGCAATATAAAACCTTTAGGTATCGGCAAGGGGTTAAGCACCAAAATTAATGCAAACATAGGAACTTCAAGGGACAAAACTGATATTGCCGAGGAGTTAGAAAAGTTGAATGTTGCGATTAAATATGGAGCAGATGCTGTAATGGACCTTTCCACAGGAGGACCTCTCAGGGAGACAAGACAGGCAATTGTGAAGAATTCTCCAGTAAGTGTGGGAACTGTTCCAATTTATGAGGTTGCAGTAAGGGCATTGGAAAAGTATGGCAGTATTTTAAAGATGACAGTTGATGATATTTTTGATGTTATAGAAGAACATGCGAATGATGGTGTAGATTTTATCACTGTGCATTGCGGAGTAACAATGAAGATAGTTGAGATGCTTAAATCCAATGAGAGGGTTCTGCCAATTGTAAGCAGAGGAGGCTCTATACTTGCAGACTGGATATGTCATAATGAAAAAGAAAACCCCCTCTATGAATATTTTGATAGACTTCTTGAGATAGCAAAAAAATATGACCTTACCCTTAGTCTTGGAGATGGGCTTAGACCGGGATGTCTTCTTGATGCAACAGATAAATATCAACTCCTTGAGCTGATAACCATTGGAAAATTAAAAGATATAGCTGTTTCAGAGGGTGTTCAATGCATAATTGAAGGTCCCGGACACTTGCCCTTAAATCATGTTGAGACAAACATAAAACTGCAAAAAAGCATATGCAAAGAAGCACCTTTCTATGTTTTGGGACCTCTTGTTACTGATTGTGCCATGGGTTATGACCACATTGCTGCAGCAATTGGAGGAGCTTTAGCTGGTATGTATGGCGCTGACTTTCTCTGCTATGTAACTCCTTCGGAACATATTAGACTTCCTGATAAAGAAGATGTAAAGGAAGGTGTTATAGCATCAAAAATAGCTGCCCATGCTGCAGATATTGCAAAGGGGTATAAAAAGGCTTGGCAGAGAGACGAAGAAATGGCTTTTGCCAGAAGGAATTTTGATTGGCAAAAACAGATAGAACTATCTTTTGACCCTGAAAAAGTGCATTCTATGCGTTCTGAAAGACCTCCAATGGAGGATGAAAAAGTCTGCAGTATGTGTGGAGAATTTTGCGCAATAAAAATCTCAAGAAAGACAGTGGAGTCATGAAAAGAATAATTGAGCTAAATTTGTTGACTTATTTTGTTTTTTCTGCTATTCTTTTTACATGAAACGAATCTTTTTGTGTCTGATACTTTCATTGATTTTCTGTTCTCAGACAGATGCCTTTGACAGAAAAGGTTTTTCTCCAACAGCTCCGTTTTCAGTGCTTTCAACTTTTTCTGCAGACTCTCCTAAGCAAAATCAAGTAGCTTTGGGGATTGATTATGAGCTTGCAACTGATCCTGATATCAAGCGAGTTAATCTTAATGTCTCATATGGGCTTACAAATAATTTTGAGTTAATTCTTAATCTTCCCTATAACCTATCCTATAAAGATTACAGTAAATCAAGCGGAGCAGAAGATTTAAATTTTGGCTTTAAGCACAGAATTTTAGAAGAGACAACATTTACTCCTGCTATTGCCTATATGCTTTTTGCCTCTGGCGATTTTGGAAAAGAAGCATTTTCAACTGCAGGTGGGATAGGTGGAGGTTTTATTGTCTCAAAAAAAGTAGGACCTGTGCAGGCACATGGAAATTTAATTTACTTTAGACCAGAGAAAGAGGGATTTAAGGAGATATGGAAATTAAACCTTGGTGCAGAGTTAAAGGTAAGCTATAACTCTCAGATGCTCTTTGAAATCATTGGCAGAAAGGCTGTTGACAAAAATAAAATAGACCTTCTTGAGTGGAGACTGGGCTACAGAATAAAAATTACTGATTTTTCTTATACGACTGTTGGTGTTGGTTTTGATATAAAGAATAGAAATCCTGATACGAGATTTATGTTTGGTGTCAGTGTAATTTTACCACCTGAAAAGAGGAAATACAAAAAAGTTGTTGATGATGTTGATTGATTGTTATAATAACTTATGTTTGACTTAGGATTTCAGGAATTAATTGTGATATTTATAGTTGCTCTCCTTGTATTCGGACCTAAAAGGCTCCCAGAACTCGGCTATACTCTCGGGAAAACATTTAATGAGATAAGAAAGGCATTTCAGGGAGCAAAGGAAGAGATGGAGAAGGAGATCAATGAGGTTAAAGAAACAGTGGAGGATGTAAAAAAGGATATAAAAAATCCACTTGAGCTTAAAAATGAACTTTTCAAAGACATGCCCTCCATTTCAGACTTAAGAATTGATAAACACATTGAGAATATTGCAAAAAAAGAGATTGAGAAAAAGGAGTTATAATGGATGGAAGACCAGAAAATGTCTTTAATAGAGCATCTTTCAGAGCTAAGAAAGAGAATTATCGTTTGTCTTGTTGCACTTTTAATTGCATTTTTATTAACTTTTAGCTTTTCAGAATATATATTCAAAATTCTGCTTTTTCCCCTTAATTATACTCCGCAATTTTCTTTGAAGGAAGGGCTTGTTTTTGTCCTTGACCAAAAAATACAAAATACAAAACTTGTATTCTTAGGACCTGCTGAAGCTTTTTGGATGAATATGAAAATTGCCCTTGTTACAGGATTTCTTCTGACATTACCAGTAGTTTTTTATCAGCTGTGGAAGTTTATCTCCCCTGGGCTATATCCACACGAAAGAAAATACATACTGCCATTTGTTTTGACCGCTACAGCTCTCTTTATGATTGGTGTAACATTTTGCTATTTGATTGTATTGCCATTTGCAATGAGCTTCCTGCTTAATTACAAAGTTGGAGATTTTCTTATGCCTATGCTTTCTGTAGGACTGTATATAGATTTTCTCCTAAAATTTCTTCTTGCCTTTGGTTTTGTATTTGAATTGCCTATAATTATTGTAATTACTACAAGAATGGGAATTATCACTCCCCAGACCCTTAAAAAATACAGAAGGCTTGCTCTTGTGCTTGCCTTTGTTGTTGCTGCTATTATTACTCCAACTCCAGATGCCTTTAATCAAACCCTTATGGCAGTGCCTATGATAATTCTTTATGAAGTGGGAATATGGGTTTCAATACTTTTAAATAAGAAAAAGGAAGAGAAAGATGGAAGGTCGGAGTAAATCTTTAATGGCTATAGCCTCTGACATTGCAGATGGCTTTATTACAGTAAATCCTGTTTTTTTAAAGAAATTAAAAGAAAGCGATATTAAAGAGCTAAGGGAAGTTTTGATAAAGAAAGAAAAACAGATCAGGGCTGAACCTTTTCCATTTAATGACGCATTAGCAATAAGAAAAAGAAACATGCGACTGCAAAGAATAACTCAGGCAATAGTTATAATAAAAAACTTTTTGGAAGGGAGAATATGAAGATTGCTCTTGTAGGTTTTTCCAATTCTGGCAAAACTACGATTTTTAATGCAATGACCCATCAAAAAATTGAAACCTCTCCATCAATTACACCACCAGAGAAAATCCATAAAGGCATTGTTCAGGTTGATGACCCCAGACTCAGGAAAATAAGCGAGATAGTTAATCCCAAGAAAACAACCTTTGCTACTATTGAGTGTTTTGATTTAGCAGGGATTTTAAAAAATAATCCTTCACACAACTCCAAAATTATCAAGGAAATATCTGATGCCGATGCACTTATTTATGTTTTAAGAGGATTTGATGATCCTTCAGTTCCCTATCAGTTTGAATCAATAGACCCTTTAAGAGACCTTAATGAATTACAATATGAATTTCTGATGATTGACCTTGAACTTGTAACAAAAAGACTTGATAGAATGGCAGAGCAAAAAAAGAAGGGACAAAAGATTAATGAGAGAGAAAGGGAAGTTTTAGAGTTTTTAAGAGTACATCTTGAGGAAGGACAATCTCTAAGCTCATTAAAAATAACAGAAGAGCAAGCTCAAGAAATAAGACACCTTAATTTTATAACCCTTAAACCGTCTTTTTCTATAATCAATGTAGATGAGCAAGCATTTAATGAAGGAAAATTCAAGGATTCTGGATTTATTGTAATATGTGCATCATTGGAAAGTGAAATCTCCCAGCTTCCTGATGAGGAAATCGGAAGTTTTTTGGATGCAATGGGAATTGATGAGCCTGTTAATAAAAAGATAGTCAGAAAGGCTTACGAAATTTTGGATTACATTTCATTTTTCACCGCAGGACCTCAGGAAGTAAGAGCTTGGAGTATAAAAAAAGGCACAAAAGCAGTTGAGGCAGCTGGGAAAATCCATTCAGATATACAAAGAGGATTTATCAGGGCAGAGGTTGTCTCATATGATGACTTTATCAGCGTATCTGGAGACTTGAATCTTGCAAAACAAAATGGTATATTTAGACTTGAAGGGAAAGAATATGAGGTAAAAGATGGAGATGTGATCACATTCAGATTTAAAGTATAAACAAAACATAGGAGGGATTTAAAGTATAAACAAAACATAGGAGGGGTTTAAAGTATAAACAAAACATAGGAGGGGCGGTATGGATTTTTTAAGGGAGCTTGACAGAAAAATCAAACTCCGTTGGAAGATGATAATTCCTCTTGCTCTTGCAATTGCCTTTGGAGTCATTGCTACTGTGATAGTTACAGGCTATGGAGCATACAAGATAGCTTTAGAGACAACACTACATTTTGGGGCAAAGGAAGTGCCTCAGGAGATCATGAAAGAAGTAAGAAACCTTCAATTGATTTTCGCTATTTTAGGTTTTTTAGGAATAATCTCTGCATCAGCAACTGTTTACATAACTTACATGATTACTCATAAACCCCTTAATATTCTTGACCAAACATTGCACAAAATTTCAGAAGGAGACCTTACAGTAAGAGTAGGTTTTAAAGATAGGGTTGATGTTGTTGGAAGGCTGGCAACGAGTATTGATAAGGTTCTTCAAACATTTATTACTCTTACAGACAAATCCCTTGAATACTCTCAAAGACTTGCCTCTACAGTGGATAAATGCAACAAAATTATAGATGATACAATAGAAGGTGCTAAAAAACAGTCTCAGCAAGCCAATCAAATAGCCACTGCAGCTGAAGAAATGACCCAAACAATAACAGACATCGCCAATAACGCATCTCGGGCATCTGAAACAGCAACAGAGGCTATGGAGACAGCAAAGAAAGGTCAGAGCACATCGGAGCAGGCTGTTCAAAAGGTAAATATTGTTTATCAAACAACAAATGAGCTTGGAACAATGATTGAAAAACTCAATCAAAGCGCTTCAGAAATAGGAGAAATTGTAACAGTAATAAAAGACATAGCAGACCAGACAAACCTTTTAGCATTGAATGCAGCAATAGAGGCAGCCAGAGCAGGAGAGCAAGGAAGAGGTTTTGCAGTTGTTGCTGACGAAGTAAGGAAACTTGCAGAAAGAACAATTAGGGCAACAGATGAGATTTCAAAGAAAATTGGCGCAATACAGCATGAGACATCTCTTACAGCCCAATCAATGCAAAAAGAACTTGCAGAGGTAAAAGAAGTTACAGAAGCAGTAAGAAGTATAGGTAACGCATTGGGAGAGATTGTCTCCTCAGTTGTAAAAGTAAAAGACCAAATCACACAAATTGCAACAGCGGTTGAGGAACAATCAGCAGCAAGTGAAGAAGTGACAAGGAATATTGAGGAAAGTGCTAAGATAGCATCCCACATAGAAAAACTTGCAGAGTTGATTGTAAAAGATGCCTATGAAATTTTACATGTTTCCTCAGACCTAAGACACACTGCCTCTGTAGTTAAGACAAAGAAAACGCAAGAGATGCTCTTTGATATATTTAAAGGTGACCACGAAAGACTTTATGTGCGAGTATTAGCCCACATTCGCGGAATTGACAGGCTTGACCCTGAAAGACTTGCAGACTTTAGATCATGCGGTGCTGGAAAGTGGTATTATAGTGAAGAGGGACAAAAATTTAGAGATTTACCCGGATTTTCAGAATTTGAAGAAATTCATAAAGCCAGTCATATTATTGGAAAAGAAATAGTTCTTGCCCATAATTCTGGAGATCATGAAAGGGTTAGAAAATTAATCGCTGAAATGGAAAAGAATCTTGAAAAAGTAGCAAAATCATTGGATCAGCTTAAAAGTGGGTATCTTGCAAGAATTAGATAATCAGCAACTTGACGAAAAGCAGTCACACAATGGTATTATAAAAAAGCTTGGAGAGGTGGCCGAGTCGGTCGAAGGCAGCCGCCTGCTAAGCGGTTGTGGGGCCAAAAGCTCCACCCAGGGTTCGAATCCCTGCCTCTCCGTTTTTTTATTAAGTCTTTATGGTCAAACAAATTAGCATAGACGCAAAATATAAAAGTCTTTTATTCTTATTCATCAGAAACCTGACAAAGTCAGGTTAAAAATGGATTCCTATTCAATAATAGAAAAATTCTCATATCCTGGTTTGTTTTTTTTATTAATTCTTGGTGGACTTGGTGTTCCATTCTTTCCTGAAGATTTAATCTTAATAGCCTGTGGAATGTTAATTTCTTTTGATATAATCAAACCTATTCCAGCAGTTATCATATCCTATGGAGGATTGATAATATCTGACTTTTTGCTATATTATGCAGGTAAAAAGTTTGGG
>JBEPZQ010000081.1:7367-7839 GCA_041640755.1 Thermodesulfovibrio sp.
CCAGAAATTTCTTTTACTTGAAAGAAAATTTATAAGACACAGTACCATCATTATGCTGCTGGGAAGACTTCTTGTAGGATTTAGAGCCCAGGTTTTCATTATTGCAGGGATTACAAAAGTACCTTTTTTAAAATTCCTAATAATAGACTCCTTCGGCTCTGCTGTAGTTCTTACAATTATGGTGACTGCAGGTTACTTAGGTGGCAAGTTTCTTGAAAGTGTTAAAAAGGGCATGCTATACATGGAATATGCAGTAGGATTTTTGGTGGTAGTTGCTATTATTCTTGGAATAATATACTTATCCTATAGATATCTGACAAGAACCAACAATTTGAAACCTAAGAACAATAATAGCGAATAAAATAATTTTACCTAAATTGTTCCACTCTCAAGCGTCATTGCAAGTCACCGTCATGTGACGGAGTGACCTCCTTACGTTGCATAGAGAAAGGAGAGATTGCTTCCTCCTCGC
>JBEPZQ010000082.1:0-7729 GCA_041640755.1 Thermodesulfovibrio sp.
TGAATTATAAAGCTTTTGATATTTTTAAAGGCTGAAAATTGATGAAGTTGGGTTAAAATAAATGAGAGAGCAGCTAAGTATGGTAGAATTGAGAAGGAGAATGAATGAATTGTTAGAGGAGTTGATAGGAGAAAAACTTGGACTGAGGAAGAAAAATTTCACGGACATTTAATTTTTATCTAACACGCGCAGTGACCACTCTTATCTTTATCGCGATGCATCCCCTGTTAGTCATTGCAAAGGGGAAGATGGCATCCAAAGCAATCTAAAAAGAATTTGCATCAATATATTCGTGATGACAGGCTAACGATGGTTTTATATAAAAAACGCTCAATTTAGACTTATAAAGATTATCCACCCCTCACTAATCACTAATCACCAATTTCACAAATCTTCGTTTGCCAATCTTGATAAGATACTCGCCACTTTGAAGCTTTATATCAGGGTCTGTAATTGATTCATTGTTTATCTTTATTCCGCCTTGTTTTATGAGTCTTATTGCCTCAGATGTGCTTTTGATAATTCCTCTTTCCTTTAACAGCTTGGGCAACCAGATTCCCCCTTCTTCATTTTTTATTTCTATAGTCTCAACTTCCTCAGGAGCTTCTTTTTTTCTGAAAAGTCTGATAAAGTTTTCCCTTGCCTTTTCAGCTTTTTCACTGCCGTGATACCTTGTGACAATCTCTACTGCAAGAGCTTCTTTTGCATCACGGGGATTAATCTTTCCTTCCTTTATTCCTTCTTTAAGTTCCTTTAATTCATCAACGGAGATATGGCTTAAAAGTTCATAATACTTTAGCATCAGCTCATCATTGATTGACATGACTTTACCGAACATTTCATCAGGAGGTTCATTTATTCCAATGTAGTTGCCAAGACTTTTAGACATTTTATGAACACCATCAAGTCCTTCAAGCAAGGGCATCATGATAACAACCTGTTCTTGCATTCCGTACATCTTCATCAACTGTCTTCCCATGAGCAAATTGAACTTCTGGTCAGTGCCACCAAGCTCTATATCTGCCTTTAAGTAAACAGAATCGTATGCCTGAAGCAGAGGATATAGAAATTCTAAGATTGTTATAGGTCTTCCTTCTGAAAATCTTTTTTTGAAGTCTTCCCTTTCAAGCATGCGGGCAACAGTTTCTGCGCCTGCAAGTCTGCACATATCAAGAGCAGTCATTGAGCCAAACCACTCGCTGTTAAATCTGATGATTGTCTTTTCAGGGTCAAGAATTTTGAATACCTGCTCCTTATAGGTCTCTGCATTTTTCAGGACCTCTTCCCTTGTAAGTGGTTTTCTGGTCTCTGTTTTTCCTGATGGATCCCCTATCATTCCTGTGAAATCTCCGATGAGAAAAATCACTTCGTGTCCAAGTTCCTGAAACTGCCGCATTTTTTCAAGAAGCACTGTATGACCGAGATGAATGTCAGGAGCAGTCGGATCAAAGCCTACCTTTATACGCAATGGTTTTTTTTCTTTGTATGAGTTTTCAAGTTTTTTAATAAGGTCTTCCTCAAGTATTATCTCTACTGTTCCTCTTTTAATTATTTCAAGCTGTTTTTCTGGTGAAATCAATTTGCTAACCTCCTGTCTAAATTGAACGATTTTTATATAAAACCTTTGTTAGCCTGTCATTACGAGCCTGCCGTAAGCTAAGTACGGCAATCATGTTCAATGACTACCCAGCCAGTCATTGCGAGGCATCCGTTAGGATGCCGAAGCAATCTCAGAAACTTCTTTGCCCCCTTTGAAGTTTGCAGTTACAAAGCGGAGCATAAAAAAGCAAGATTGCTTCGGGACTTTGTCCCTCGCAATGACACTTGAAAATCGCACGATTTATCTCCTAAAAAGAATGCTCTTCATCTGGAAATACTCCCTTTTCAACCTCTTCTTTGTATTTTTTTATGGCATTAAGGGCTTCTTCCCTGAGATTTGCGTATCTTTTTACGAACTTTGGAGTAAATCTTTCAAAAAGTCCGAGTATATCGTGAATAACAAGAACTTGTCCGTCACAATAAGGTCCGGCTCCAATTCCAATGGTAGGGATTTCAAGGCTTTCTGTAATTTGTTTTGCAAGCTCTGTGGGAATAACTTCAAGCACAATTGCCACTGCTCCTGCTTCTTGAAGTTTTATTGCATCTTCTTTAATTCTTTCTGCCTGCTCAGGCTCCTTGCCCTGTAATTTATATCCTCCCATTCTAAGCACTGCCTGAGGAGTAAGTCCTAAATGTCCAATCACTGGAATTTCTGCCTCTGTAATGGCTCTTACATGCTCAAGGATTTCTCTTCCACCCTCAAGCTTTACTGAATGTGCTCCTGCCTCTTTTACAAATCTTCCAGCGTTTCTTACTGCCTCTTTAACGCTTATTTGATAGGACATAAATGGCATGTCTGCCACTACCATTGCCCTTTGAGTTGCTCTTACAACAATCTTTGTATGATAAACCATCTCATCCATTGTAACTGGCAATGTTGTTTCATTGCCTTGCACTACCATTGAAAGGGAGTCTCCAACAAGTATCATGTCTATTCCAGCCTCATCAACAAGCCTTGCGAAAGGAAAATCATAAGCTGTTAGCATTGTAATTTTTTGTCTTTTTTCTTTCTTTTGAAGCAAATCCGTAACTGTAAATCTCATCTTAAAGACCTTCTTAAAGCTTTAAGTTGAAGCTGAAGGATTCTATTTCCTTCCCATTCGTTTATAGTAGGCATAAATCCAGCATCAACAAGGCATCCCTCCATTACAGGCTCTTCTGCCATGTCAAATCCAATAGCAGAAATTGTTGTTCCGTTTTGCTTTAAAAACATTTTTAGGTGATTGTTGCCAACCTTTCTTAAATTTATCACAGTTAATTCCTTTGCTCCAAATATCGGTTCCCGATTGCCCTCTCCAAAGGGTTCAAGAATGCTTATCTCTTCTGCTACCTTCGTTGTTATTTCATTTAAATTAACCGATGCATCAAGATAGAGTATATTTTTTATCTCCTTTGTCATATCTTTAGCAACCGTGCAAAGCCTATCTTTAAAGGATAAAATATTGTCTTTCAATAGAGTCATACCAGCTGCTTGTTTATGACCTCCAAATCGGATTAACAGATCCCTACAGCTGTTGAGAAATTCCTGTAAATCAACTCCCGCTAGACTTCTTGCTGAACCCTTTGCCTTATCTGCCTGAATAGAAAAAACAAAGGCTGGTCTATTATATCTGTCAACTAATTTGCTTGCAACAGTTCCAACAACTCCGGGATGCCAGTCTCCCCAAAGAACAACTACTGGTTCATCATTAAACTCTTCAGCAAGCTTTTCTTCTGCCTCTGTCATTATCTTTTCTTCTATACTTTGCCTTAATGAGTTCATTTGATTTAGCCATTTACTTAAGGCATCAAGCTCAGATTCCTCTTCTGCAAGTAAGAATTTAACTACATCTTTGGCATGGTCAACCCTTCCCGGTGCATTGATTCTTGGAATAAGACAGTAGCTAAGATGAAAACCTCTGAGCGTTGTTGAATTTACTCCAGTTATGCTTTTAAGCCTTTTTAGAGCCTCCCGTTCAGGTGATTCAACTAACTGCCAGCCATGTTTTATCAAAGCTCTATTTGCATGGGTAAGGGGAACCATATCTGCGTAAGTTCCTAATGTAACAAGGTCAAGATAATGAAAAGCGTTTTCTCTGTCCAAACCAAGAGCAAGCATGAATGCAACGCCAACTCCTGCAAGGAAATTATATAAAGGCTTGCCATCTATCTTAGGATTTATTACTGCTAAAGCATTTGGAACAATTATTTGCCCATCAATTCTCAAAGGTTCATGGTGGTCTGTAATAATTACTTCAATTCCTTCTTTCTTCGCATATTCAACAGCTTCAAAATCCCTTATTCCACAGTCTGCAGTTATTATCAGTTTTGCTCCAACTTTTTTTGCTTCCTCAATGCTGAAAAAGCTTAATCCATATCCATGCTGAATTCTGTGGGGTATGTGATAATAAACATCAGCACCTTTTCTTTTCAGTATATCGTAAAGTATTGAAGTGGATGTTATACCATCTGCATCATAATCGCCATTAATTAAGATTTTAGTTCCTGAATGAATTGCATTTTTTATGATCTCAACCGCAGTTTTTACTCCTGATATCTCGTAAGGATCAATGCTATCAAGACTTGGATTTAAGAAAGAATAGATTTCATCAACATCTTTAAGTCCTCTTGAGACGAGAACCTGAGCTGTTGGTATTGAAATATTGAGGAGTTTAGAAATGTATTCTAAAAACTCTCTATTCGTTTTGATTACAACCCAATCTGTGTACTGCATTTTACTTCTTCAGAAGCGAGTTTTTGCCAAGAAGAAGCACCACCGGACTTGCTACAAAGATAGAAGAATATGTTCCAACAATGATTCCTAATATCATTGCAAGGGCAAAGTCATGCAATACTTCTCCACCAAAGAAAAATAATGCAAAGGCAGCCATCAAAGTGGTAAGAGAAGTTACAATTGTTCTTGAAAGCACCTCATTTATGCTTTTGTTCGTTAAGGATTCAAGAGTCATTGTGCCTTTCGCAACTTTTCCAAGATTTTCCCTGATTCTGTCAAAAACAACCACTGTGTCAGTAAGAGAATAACCTGCTATCGTAAGAAGAGCACTGATAAATATAAGATTGATCTCTTTCCCAAGTATATAAAAAATTCCAAGCACTGCCATAACATCATGGAAAGTTGCAACAGTTGCTCCAATAGAGAAGTGAAATCTAAATCTTATTGCAATGTAAATTAAAATTCCCACCGTAGCAGCTATTATTGCCAAGAGCGCGTCTTTTTTGGTTCTTTCACCTATTTTCGGACCTATCTGAGTGATTGCCTCAATAATTGGTTCTTTAGAAGACAGATTCTCCTTTAAAGCCTTTTCAATAGTATCCTGAGCATCCTGATACTGTTTTTTTAGTTTTATCAGAACCTTTTTCTCTGCAGGCAAATCCTGAATATCTGCATCCTTGATCCCTGCTTTATCCAATACTGCTCTTACCTCAGGTAAAGTGACAGGCTGGGAAAATCGTACCTGTAAACTCAAACCACCAGCAAAATCAACTCCTAAATTTGCATTGCCAGTGTATATTTGAAAAATTGCAAATAAGCCTAATAAAATAAGCAACAGCGATATTATTAATGTAAATTTTCTTTTTCCAAGAAAATCAATGTTTGTTTTTCCAAGTATCTGTATCATATGCTCAGGGTCTTCCTCTCCTTTCCTATGTATATAAAGTCAAAGACTGTTTTTGTTCCTATTAATGCGGTGAAAAGATTGATTGCAACACCAAGAGAAAGCGTTACAGCAAATCCTTTTATTGGTCCAGAGCCAAAATGGAAAAGCACGGCAGCAGTAATCAATGTGGTTACATGGGAGTCAAAGATTGTCCAGAATGCCTTTTTATAGCCAGCTTCAATAGATGCCTTTGGTGTTTTCCCAAGCCTCAGCTCTTCCCTTATTCTTTCAAACATTAAAACATTGGAGTCAACAGCCATTCCTATTGCAAGAGCAATTCCTGCAATTCCAGGAAGTGTAAGGGTTGCATTCAGGGCTGCCAATGCACCAATGAGAAGAACAATATTCAGAACCAAAGCAAAGTCAGCAATTAGACCACTCAAACGATAATAGAAAATCATAAATCCAGCTACTAAAATTGATGCAATTATTACAGCAAGCTTTCCAGCTTCAATTGAATCCCTTCCAAGAGTAGGTCCGACTGTTACATTTTGTATGAGATTTACAGGAGCTGGAAGCGCACCTGCCCTTAACACTATTGCCAAATCCTTAGCTTCCTCAAGGGTAAAGCTTCCAGTAATTTGAGCATTACCACCTTCAATTTTTTCCTGAATCATGGGAGCTGAATAAAGATTACCATCAAGTATAATGGCAAGCCTTCTTTTTACATATTTACCAGTAATTTCTTCAAAAATTTTTGCACCAGCTTCGTTAAATCTGAGTGATACATAGGGTTCATTAAATCTCTGGTCAATGCTTACATGAGCCTCAGCAAGGAGGTCTCCTGTAAGAAGAGTTTCTTTTTTGACAATATATGGTCTTTTGTAAACCTCGCCCGTTTCTTTATTGACAATTCTTTGAAAAACTATCTCATCTCCTTCAGGAATTTTATTTCTCCACTGAGAAAGAAATGCCTCTTCCTCACCAGCTTTTATGAGAGATGGAAGTTCTCTCCAAAGGGGAGTTTCCTCGTCAAGAAGCTTAAATTCAAGTTGAGCAGTTTTTCCTATTATTTCAAGTGCTTTTTTAGGGTCCTTTACACCGGGAAGCTGAACAATAATCTCGTTTTCACCTTGTCTGTGAATTGTAGGCTCAGCAACTCCAAGCTGGTCAATTCTGTTACGGATTACCTCAATTGCCTGCTCAACTGCTGTTGTTTCAACCCTTTTTAAAGCGCTTTCAGGAAGCTGGCATATAATGCTTGAGCCTTGTTCAGAGTAAGAGATATCTGGATAGTTTTCCTTGATTATTTTTTTTACCTCTTCATTGGCAGGTTGAATAGAAATTTTTTCACCATCAACCTTTACTGAAGCCTTTATTCCTTTTTTCTCAAGAAGGCTTTGCAGATGCATCCCTATTCTCTCAACTGTAATCTCCCTTGCCCTTTTTAAATCAACCTCAAATACAAGATGTGAGCCTCCTCTTAAATCAAGTCCAAGCACAATTCCTTTATTTGGCAGATTTTTCTTCCACCAATCAGGCATGTAATCAAAAAGCGGAGTATTTGGCAAAAAAAATACAATGGCAATTATAACAGTAAAAAGTATAAGTCCAGCTCTAAAATATATACCTTTTCTCATTTTTTAATATTAATCCTCGTCTGTTGGTGGTCTAAGTGCGGCAATTGATTGTTTTGAAAATTTAACCTTAACATTTTCGGCAATTTTTAGCACCACTGTGTTCGGATTGACACTTTCCACAACTCCGTAAATTCCACCTATTGTAATAACCTTGTCACCCCTCTTAAGATTCTCAAGCATCTGCCTATGTTCCTTTGCCCTTTTCTGTTGAGGTCTTATGAGCAGAAAGTAGAAAACTACAACAATTAAAATCAAAGGCAAAAGGCTTGCAATAAGGCTCATTATGGGATCACCTTGTTGTCCACCCTGTGGAGCAGGTCCCATTGCATATGCATCCGATATCAAATAAAAAAAATTCATCATTCACCTCCTGATTTTTCTAAATCTTATTATAGTATCAATCTTAAGCAAAAAAACTCAAGTGTAAGTGCAAAAATAAGGATAGACAATCGTAATTGCAAGCCCATTTTCCTGTCAATGTCTGCCTCTCTGTCATTGCAAGCATTAATTTTACTTGGTGTTGCGAGCATTACTTGTACTTATCATAGCGAGCGGAGCAATCTCCTCATGTCTAAAGAGAGATCACTTGGCTTGTTCGCAAGCCTCGTGATGACGGGAAGGAAGTATCATTGCGAGAGACGAAGTCCCGAAGCAATCTTCACCACTCTGTCATTCCAGCGAGGCGAAGCAATCCCTAAGTGTTCGTAAAACGTAAGACGTAAGACATAAAAAGGTAAAAGATGAGATTGCTTCGCCTGTCTGTCGGCAGGCTCGCAATGACCCCCTCTCCTTCGTCATCGCGAGCACTTCTCTTTTTCGTCATCGTATGATAAATATATGGACACTAAACAGGGATAAGTTAAAATAAAAGGAAGAAAGAAGGTGGGCAAG
>JBEPZQ010000083.1:0-7687 GCA_041640755.1 Thermodesulfovibrio sp.
GAAAGGTCTGATATCCAATTTTTTGGTCTTTGCGAAAACTGCAAAAAATTAACAGAAAAATAATTGTAAGTTGACATTGTTAACAAAAATGTTAACAAAATATATTTAATGAAACTTTTTGAACTTAGAGAAAAACTTAATAGCAAAAACTTTTTCACTTTAAGAGATATTTCTCAAGTGCTCAACATTAAAGAAAATTCCGCACGAGTATTATGCACAAGATATGTAAAGAAGGGATTAATTATAAGAGTAAAAAAGGATTTCTATATCTTTTTTGAGAAATGGCAGTCTTTTTCTAATTTAGACTTTTTTAAAATAGCAAATTTTCTCCAAGTTCCCTCTTATATTTCTCTTATGACAGCACTTTCTTTTTATGGCATTACAACTCAGGTTCAAAAAGGTATTTATGAATCTGTTTGTTTAAAGAGAACTAAAAAGTATGAATTGAAGGATAAAACTCTCTACTTCTATAAAATTAAACGGGAGCTTTATTTTGATTTTGTAAAATATGATGATTTTTTTATTGCAACAAAAGAAAAGGCTTTTATTGATGCAGTTTATCTAAGCAGTTTTGGAAAATACTCCTTTGATTTAGAATCAATTGATTTGGAAAAGTTAGATGCAAAAAAAATTGATGAAATCGTAAGCAAATATCCAGTAAAAACTCAAAAAAAGCTAAAGGAAATATGCAAGATTTAATTTTACAAGAAAAATTTGAATTGGAAGTGTTAGATAAACTTAAAAGTGGAAGATTTCTTAATTATCTCATATTTACTGGTGGAACAATGCTAAGGTTATGCTATGAACTCAATAGATTTTCAGTTGACTTAGATTTTTGGTTTTTTAAGAAAATTGAGGTTGAAGATTTTTTTTATAAACTTAAAAATTTTCTACAACATCAATATGAAATTAAGGATGCAGAAAATAAATATTACACGATTCTCTTTGAAATAAAGGCAGAGACATATCCAAGAAACCTGAAAATTGAGATAAGAAAAGAGATTAAGAACATTCAAACTGAATTTGCAATTGCCTACAGCAAGTATTCAAATATTCAAGTTCTCGTAAGAACACCAACTTTAAAGGAAGTTATGAAAAACAAAATAGAAGCATTTCTAAGTAGGGGTGAAATAAGAGATGTCTTTGACATTGAATTTTTAGTTAAAAAAGGAATTGAGATAGATGCGGAAAAGGAAAAACTTGAAAAAATGGTGAAAATGATAAAGGGTCTCAGCAGAAAAGATTATTCAGTAAAGCTTGGTTCAATTGTAGAGCCTGAATTTAGAAAATACTATGTGAATGAGAACTTCAAAATTTTACTTAATAAAATTTACGAAAGACTAACGAAAAATTAAAAAAGAAAGCAGGCTTCCTACTGTAACCACATATAAGATGTTGATTTTTCCGTATAAAGCAATAAAGCATACAACCGCTATGGCAATTTTAATAAGACTCCAGTCAACACTTTGTATGAACTTAAACAGTGCGAAAAGAAGAAGTCCTGAAAATGATGCAAGAAGTCCTTTTTTTGCTCTTAAAAATAGTTTAGAATGTTTTATTTTTTCTGAAAGTTCTGTTGCCAGCGATAGAATTAAAAAAGATGGAGCAAAAACAGAAACTGTAGCTACTGTGGCACCAACAAACCCTTTCATTAAATATCCAACAAATGTAGCTGTAATAACAATAGGTCCAGGTGTTACCTGCCCAAGCGCAATTCCATCCATAAAAGTTTTTCCATCAATCCAATCAAGTCTTTCAACAAACTCATGACGCATAAGTGGTAGTGAGGCATATCCGCCTCCAAAGGCAAAGAGGTCAATTTTCATCATGGTAATTGATAAATTAAAAAGCGTTTTATCTAAAAAATAAAGGATAATTAAGCCTAATATAACCAAAACAAAAAGAAAAGTAAGTCCTTTCAAGGCAAAAGGCTTAGTTTCATTGCTAAGTTCAGTTGATTTATCTTTAAAAATAATTTGAGATACAAAGGCACAAACAACAATTATTAGAAATGGGTTTATTTTTATAAGAAAAAGGACAAAGGCAAGAAATGCAATGAAAATCTCCCCCTTTGATTTTATTATTGGTCTTGTAAAGCTGATAAATGCATTTGCAACAATTGCAACAACAATAACCTGAAGTCCTGTAAAAATTGCAATTGCCTCTTGAGTTGAATGGGTTTTTGCATAAAGGGCTGATAAGATAAGCATTAGAATGAAGGCAGGAAGAGCAAAAGCAGAAAAGCTTGCAAGTCCTCCTAAAATCCCTGCCTTTTTTAGTCCAACATATCCTGCTACTTGAACTGCAGTTGCACCGGGAATTGCTTGAGCAAGAGCAACTCCTTCTTGAAAGGTCTTTTTGTCAAGCCATCCCTTTTTGTCAACTGCAAGCTCCTTTATGTATGCAACCATAGCAGGACCACCGAATGCAGTAAGTCCGAGCTTAAGAAAAGAGAGAAATAGCTGTAAAATCATTTTCCTCCTGCAATTGGCGGGAAAAGACTTATTTCATCTCCATCTTTTAAGGAAACTGAAAGTTCGTTTTGAATTATTCCGTTTAAGATAATTATAAAGGGCTTTTTATTAAGGCTTAAAGATGTAATTAAATCTCCTAATGTGAGGGGCTCAGATGTTTCAAAAATTATATCTCCCTCTTCAGTTTTTTGAAAATCCTTTAATGTTGTAAGTCCACCAAAAAGTTTAACTATTACTTTCATCTTAAGTGCATATGTATGTGCAAGTGCAGGTAAGAGCCTGCACTTGCACTTTTTATCTAATTACCAATTAAAGAGTTGGTCAAGCTCCTCATCTTTAACCATGAAGACTACATTGTGAGGAGGAAATGGCTCTTTGTAGAAGAATCTCGGAAGCCTGTCATGCTGTTTTGTAAATCCTGCACGAGCATTAAAATCTCTCTCAAATTTAAGAACTTTTTTGCCATACTCAACTACTTCCTTGTCTGTCATGCTCCATCCATAGAAGCTGTTTATCATATCTAAAAGTGCTTGATTTGTTTCTGGCTGGTCAAGCAGTGCAAAAGCAATGAAAAGACACATACCTGTTGAATCAATGAAGGCTGTTGCAATCTGGAGATTTCTTGATAAGTCAACCTGTCCTTCAGGTTTAAGTGGATCAACAAATCCTCCTGTCTTCAAAACATTCAGTGCAATTGAGTATCCAGCAGTATGGTCTGCACCCATTGGGCTTGTTGCATAGGTTACACCAACTCCTTGAACTGCTCTTGGATCATAGGCTGGAAGTGCCTGTCCTTTTACAACTGGAACTCTCTCAACTCCAAATGCCTTTCCTGTAAATGCTGCACCGTTTCCAATAATTCTTCCAAGATGCGTTCCTTTTCCAACCTCATGCAAAAGATTTATTGCACCATCTGCATCTCCAAATTTGAGAAGTCCTGCCTCCATTGCAACTCCAATTGTAGCTCCCATCTCTATTGTATCAACTCCATAGTTGTCACAAAGGAAGTCCATCATTGCAATTTTATCTAAATCGTCAATTCCACAGTTTCCACCAAGTGCCCATACTGTCTCATACTCTGGCTGTTTTGTAAGATAGTGTCCGTCTTTGTCATGATAAATTCCAGAACAACGAATAACGCATCCACGATGGCATCCATGAGTTGGATTTCCACCCCTTTGTTTTTCAAGCTCTGCCTCAACCTCTCCACTTATCTTTCTTGCACCTGCAAATCTTCCTTCTTTGAAGTTATATGTTGGATATGCTCCAACTTCATTAATTATATTTGTTAAAACATTTGTTCCATATGCTGGAAGACCTTGCCCTGTAACTGGATGTTTCTGAAGTCCAGCAACAAATCTTTTATTTGCATCCTTGAATGCCTCTGGATCTTTTGGCTGTCTTATAGTTGTGCCTGCATCATCAAGCACAATTACTTTAACTCCCTTTGAACCCATAACAGCTCCAACTCCACCCCGTCCAGCGTGACGAGTTGGTCTTAACTCCATATCTGTCACTGCAACAGAGGCAGCACTCATTTTCATCTCTCCTGCAGGTCCAACTGATATGCATGCAATTTTTTCCCCAAACTCTTGTTTAATTTTTTCAATCAAATCATAGTTTGGAAGCATCTTGATTGAGTTGTCTTTAATTACTCTAACTCCGTCTTTGTTTATGTAAATTTTATATGTATCATCTCCCTTAGGCTTTCCTTCAAGAACAATTGCTGCATATCCAAGTCTTCCCATAACCTGTCCAGCCTGTCCACCTGCGTTTGCCTCTTTAATACCACCTGTTAGCGGACTTTTGCATCCAACAGAAAGTCTTCCAGACATAGCCGCTGCTGTTCCACCTAAAAGTCCACAGGCAAAAACTATTTTGTTGTCAGCACTTAATGGATGGCATAGTGGATCAACTTCTTTTGAGATGATTGCTGATGTGAGAGCTCTTCCAGCCAATCCTTCATACTCGCCTAAATCTTCAACTTTTACAGTTGGTTCATCAGTACTCATGTTGATTCTTAAAATTTTCATATCCCACCTCCAAAATGCTTTTTTTTAATTATATCAAACAATAAAACAAACCGCCACACCAAAGGCATGCGCCACAAGGCACATCATTTGTATAGCAATCATAGATAAATTCTTCAAGCTCCATAAGGTCACACAATGCAAAGTTGCAGTCATAGCAATAAGGGAAATCATATCTTAAAACAGATTCCATAAAATGCTGATATGGCTTAGAATTAAAAATCTCAATCGGATTCTTTTCATTTAAATTTCCAAAGGACCATCTTTTTATAGATTTTTTCAGCCCAGAAATATAGCAAGTAAAACTATGCCAGAGAAAATAGCAGGGAGATACTTCTCCATCTACTCCTATGAACATGCATTTTTCTTCAAGAAAATCGCAGTTTCTTTTTGGATGAGGATTTGTGCGAGGAAGTTTTATTTTCAAATTCAACTTTTGCTTAAGATTTGCAACTTCTTTAAGAACTTTTTCAACTCCATTAAGAACTTCTTCATCTCTACCTATGAGATTATTTAAATGTAGAGTTATTCCTTTTTTCTCTGCCTCGTTATACATAGCTTTGAAAAGTCTAATCGGTTCACTATCCTTAGGATGAAACTCAGGAAGTGCCTTCTTTTTTATCTGCTCAAGCCAGTCATCAGTAGAATATCCCTTTTTTAAAAGCCTTGCATACCATTTTTTAAATATCCGTACTGCTTCTTTATTGTTTGTCTCATATGCTACTTTTTGTGTTGCCTCTGGTGAGTATGGAATAAGATGAGACAAAATAACAAAGCCTATATTATATTTTGCTGCTTCAATTATTGTTGGTATTATCTGATCAAGATTATCTTTTGTTATAACAATCTCTATCCCTGAGTGAAGAGGTTTTTTGCCATTTGTCCTTGTGCTTGCTACAATTTCAAGAGCTCTTTTTGCAAACTCCGGATCATGAAGTCCTGAAACAGGCACTAAACTATCAATTGAAACGCAGATTTTATTAAGTCCAGCTTTTATAAGCTCATTCATTCGCTCTTGGGTAAGTAAAACTCCGTTTGTCTGAAAGCCTATTGAAGCATTCTTTGGCATTCTTTGTTTTGCATAGGAGATAAAGTCTTCAAGTGAAGGATGCAGAAGTGGTTCACCAATTCCGCTTAGGACAAGACTTTTTAAGTATGGAAAAAGGGGAGAAAGCTTTGTGAAAGTTTCAAAATCCATATCCATTTCAGGCTGATGATAATTGGGACTTTGCTTAGGACAGATTGCACAATGAAGATTACATCTTGTAGTTGTTTCAATAATTAATCTTTCTGGATACATTTTAAATCCTCATTGGAATCCCTCTTTCTCTAAGATACATCTTTGCTTCCCTTACTGAGTATTCCCTAAAGTGAAATATTGATGCTGCCAGTGCTGCATCAGCCTTTGCATAGGCAAATGCCTCATAAAGATGCTCAAGTGTTCCAGCACCACCAGATGCTATAACAGGTATGCTTACAGCTTCAGCTATAGTTCTTGTAAGCTCTATATCATATCCTTCTTTAGTTCCATCTCTATCCATACTCGTAAGCAAAATTTCACCTGCACCAAACTCTTCCATCTTCTTTGCCCACATGACTGCATCAATTGGTCTCATAAGCCGACCACCATGTGTTGAAAGGACAAATTCGGTGTTTTCATTGTAAAGAACATCCTTGAGTTCTGGATCATTAAACCATACCTCAGGCTGATATGCTTTTGGATTAAAGCTTTTATCAACCCTTTTAGCATCAATTGCAATTACAATGCACTGAGAGCCAAAACGGGTTGAGGCTTTCTGTATAAAATAAGGATCTTTGACCGCTGTTGTATTAATTGAAACCTTGTCTGCACCAGCATTAAGAAGGTCTCTTATATCATCCAATGTTTTAATACCTCCACCAACTGTCAAAGGCATGAAAACAACAGAGGCAGTGCGTTCAACAACATCAATGATTATTTTTCTTTTTTCATGGGATGCGGTAACATCAAGGAAAACAAGCTCATCAGCCTCTTCCTCATCATAATACATAGCATTTTCAACAGGATCCCCCGCATCCCTCAAATTAAGAAAATTTACACCCTTTACAACTCTTCCATCCTTAACATCAAGACACGGAATTATTCTTTTCGCAAGCATTTATCCTCCAAGGTATTCCTGAAGTTTTTCCTTTAATTTTAAAATTTCTTCCATTGACATATCTCTTCCTTTTCCATCAGGATAATTGCAGTCTTCCTGTCCCCAAATCCACTTGTAAGCCTTAAGAAGAACTTCTGTTTTTTCACCCGGTAAATCATTTTCATTAATTTCTAAAATTTTAAGCACTTCATCTGGCTCATGTCCAATAAAAACTTTTTCAAGAGCATTAATAATTTTTAATGTGTCTTGAGGATTTTTCTTTCCCTTTTCTTCTAAATCTTGCCAGATATCCTTATGGGAAATAAGCCAAAGAGTTGAGTCTTGAGGATTATAAACCCAAACCATAAAATCTTCCCGACGGATTTTACCATATGTAAATTTTCCACCTGGTTTAGTTATTACAATAGCTCTTCCATCAGATATGTCTTCAACTTTATAACCTCTGTATTCAATTTTTTCAAGCTCTTTTCTAAATTCCTCTTTTGGCATGTTTTTAATTTTTAGTTCTTTTAACTCTATTGAATGTTGATAAATGTTTCTTTTTTTCATTTTATTTTTTCATACAGTAATAGATATTCATGAACTATCTTCAGTTCATTATTTGACAAGGAATTCTCCTTGTGATCTTCTTCTTTTGTAAGGATTATTATTTCTTTAAGCTTAATTTCACTAAAAGCTATTTCTTCCATAAGTATCGCTGCTATAGGCATTGTATATCCTTGAACTTTTCTATCTTGAATTTTTACAGCAATAAAGCCATTTTTCTTTATATTTGGCAAATAAAACTTTATTGTTTGTTGTATTTTTTCAAAAAACTCCTTTGATTCAAATGAAAAATTAAGATACAAAAGCTCTAACTGTGAATCTTTTTCCATCTTCTTTTGTTTTTTATGAAAAGCAAAATTATCAACAATCTTGCAATGGCCATTTTTACAATAACGCTTTATCAAATTCCAATAAATAAAATTTTCATATTCTTTTTCAGAAAATATCCATACTGTAGTTGTTTCAAACTTTTCAGGAGATTTTTCAATTTTTATTTTCT
>JBEPZQ010000084.1:0-7626 GCA_041640755.1 Thermodesulfovibrio sp.
GGATTGCAATCACTGAAAAATAAAACGGCAAGGTTTGCAATGACTGGTTACCAAAGGTTTTATATAGAGGATGGTTCAATTTATATATGTTTGTCCATCATTTCCATAAACATCCGATAACTGTTAAAATAAAAAATGATAGAGAGCATTAAAAATGCCAAGATACTTGAGATTGTCAATAATCTTCGGGGTAATCTTCAGGGTAAAGAAAATGCCATTGTCCTGTCTTTAATTGCTATTTTTTCAAAAGGTCATTTGCTGATTGAGGATTTTCCGGGTCTTGGTAAAACATCTTTGGCTATTGGCTTGGCACGAATTTTAAATTTGAGCTTTGGAAGAATACAATGTACAAATGACCTTCTTCCTACAGACATTACAGGTGTATCCATTTATAATAAAAACACTGGTGAATTTGAATTTAAACCCGGTCCGATCTTCAATAACATTGTTCTTGTAGATGAAATTAATAGAGCTACTCCAAAGACTCAGTCTGCTTTGCTTGAAGCAATGGCAGAGGAGCAAGTGACCGTTGATGGAAAAACATATAAGCTTCAAAAGCCATTCTTTGTTATAGCAACGCAAAATCCAATTGAAACCTTTGGCACATATCCATTGCCTGAGAGTCAGCTTGATAGGTTTATGATGAAGATAAGGATTGGCTATCCTAACAAAGAGGCGGAAATGGATATTTTAAAAGGAGGCAGTTCCAGAGAAAGACTTTATCAGCTCACTCCATGCATGGATAAAGAGGAGATTATTAATTTACAAAATGAGATAAAAAATGTTTATTTATCTGAGAAAATCATTAAGTGTATTCTTGATTTTATAAATGCAACAAGGCGGGACAGCCGAATTCTTCTTGGACTTTCAACAAGAGCAGGACTTGCTATTACTTATACCTCTAAAACCCTCGCTTTTTTCAGGGGCAGAGACTATGTTATACCTGAGGATGTTAAAGAGATTATATCTTATGTTGTTCCACACAGGATTATATTAAAAGAGGAATTTTTATCAAAGGAAGAGGTGGTATTATCAATTTTAGAAAGTATTCCAACACCTCCGTAAAGGTTACACCAGCTGGCTGGATTTACATAGGAACTACCCTTTTTATTGGCTTTGCGGCAGTAAATACAGGAAATAATCTCCTTTATCTTATTTTGTCCTTTCTCTTAAGCATTATGGCTATCAGTGGTTTAGCTTCATATTCAAATTTAAAAAATATCAGGATAACAATTGAACCACCTGCTGATATTTTCGCAAATCAAGAAGCCGTATTTAAGATAAGAGCAAAAACGAAATTTTTAGAAGCATTTCTTATACGAGTATCAATTTTGAATTCAAATGTTGTAATACCTCATTTTAAAGGCGAGTCTTTATCCAAAGTCAAACTAATTTTTCCAAGCAGGGGAAAGCATAAAATTAATGAGATATTTATCTCATCTTTTTTCCCGTTCTATTTTTTTAAAAGAACTCTCAGACTGCCTGTTGACATTGAATTTGTCGTATTTCCAAAACCTATTAAATGCGAAATTCCATTTATAGCCTACGAAAGCATGGCTAAAACCGAGTCTTCTGCCTCAAGAGGAAAAGCTTTTGAGGGAGAGCTTTCTGGAGTAAGAGATTATGCATTTGGAGACCCTTTAAAACACATACACTGGAAGGCAACTGCAAAGACATCCTCAATCAAAACTAAGGATTTCTCACCTCCTCAGGGAAATCCTGTGATTATTAATATAGATGATTTCAATGGCTCAATAGAAGAAAAAATAAGCAAAACAACCTATACACTGATTAAATTGCATAAAAACGGCTTACCTGTTGGAATGAAGTTAGATAAACAAATTTTTAAGCCTGACACTACTCAGGTTCACATAAGGAGAATGCTTTATGCTCTTGCACTCTATGGCATTGATAAAGATTGACAGCATTCTTTTTCTATTGAGTTTGGTTATAGCCTTTGTGCCTTTATCTGCGGTTTACTCTGAAATTTCTCTACCTATTCGTCTTATTTTTGTTTCTATGGTTTTGTTAAGTATCTTACTTTACATGAAAAAAGCTTTGCTTCCAAACTGGATTTTAAATATTCTGACTATTATGTTGCTTATCTATCCAATCCTCAGTTTTTCTCCTGATGACTTTTTAATTCCCTCCATAGAGGCTATTACTATAGTGTTAAGCATCAGGTTATTAGGCAGAAAAACCTCAAGGGAGTATTTTCAGATTTATCTGATTGCCGTTCTTCTGCTTGCTGGTTCTTCTCTTATCAATATGGGATGGATGTTTCTGCTGCGAACCTTTTTGATGCTCATACTGACCATCATCTCAATTCTTATATTGACTTACATAAAAGAGACGAATGCTCAATTCATAAAAATACATGAACTTTTGAATTTTGCCAAAATTGCTCTTTTAATGACACTGCTTTCTATTCCTTTAAGCGTCCTTTTCTTTTTTACTTTGCCAAGAACAGCCTCTCCTTTACTTGACATTGGAATAGGCAAGGCAAAAACAGGATTTACATCAACAGTAAATCTTGGAGGCATCAGCTCAATTGAAGAGGATACATCTGTTGTGATGAGAGTAAAAATCAAAAAACTACCTGAAAGTCAACTTTACTGGCGAGTGATTACTTTTGATACATTTGATGGCAAAACATGGAAAAAGACTTTAACTGAAAACGCTAAATCCAATGCAAAAGGTGAAAGAATAACTTACACGGTTTATCTTGAACCTTTGACTGAGCAGTATCTGCCTGTTCTGGATTATCCTTTTAATGTTTTTATGCAAAAGGTTATTTATGAGTCACCAGCAAGTTTTAAAACCAATTTTGCTATTGAAAAAACAACCAAGTACTCTGCCATCTCTCTTTTAAATGCATCTGTAGAAGAGCTTAATCCATCACCATTGTATCTTTCTCTTCCTGAAAAATTTTCACCAAAAATCAAAGAACTTACAGAGAGCATTACTGGCAATGCAACAGATAAAATAGAGATAATTCAAAGAATTATGAAGTTTTTAAGCAACTATCAATATTCTCTCAAAAATCTGCCTTCTGGCTCTCAGCCTCTGGAGGATTTTCTTTTCAACAAAAAAAGCGGAAATTGTGAATATTTTGCAACCTCAATGGCTTTAATGCTTAGAATAAAAGGCATACCTGCAAGGGTTGTCGGAGGATTTAAAGGTGGTAGTTATAACGAGTTTGGTGACTACTACATTGTTAGAGCACGGGAGGCACACCTATGGGTTGAGGCATGGATAGATGGTAAATGGATAAGACTTGACCCGTCAGGAAGAGTCTCAAGACCATCAGAGCCTGTTATATTTCATTTGATTGACTATCTCTGGAACAAAATTGTCCTTGATTATGACATTACTGCACAAATTAAACTTGCGAAGTCCATCAAATCACCGAAGATTGAGTTCAACAAAAAATGGCTTATTTTACCAATTACCATATTTAGCATTATCTTGATCATAAAAGGCATTGAATATATGCGTCGCAAAAGAGACCCTCTCTTTGTATTTTTAGGTATAATGAAAAAATATGGCTACGAAAGAAAGCCTAATCAGGGTTTGAGAGAGTTTATAGAAACTGTTGACAATCAAACATTAAGAAAAAGGGCTGAAAAATTCATAACAGCATACGAAGAAATATATTTTAAGGATGAAAAAATCACGAAAGAAAAATTGAAATTACTCCAGAAACTTCTGAGGGAAATAGATGAAACTCATAAAGGCTGAAGCTATAAAGATAGAGGATGTCAAAAATATTTTGGAAAAAGGCGGAATAATCATTTATCCAACAGAAACCCTTTATGGAATTGGAGCTAAATACGATGATAGGAATGCTCTAAAAAAAATATTTGAAATAAAAAAACGACCCTCTGAAAAGAGCTTTCCTCTAATCATTGATATAAAACATCTTGAATTAGTAGTTGAAAACATACCTGATTTTGCTTGGAAACTAATTGAAAAATATTGGCCCGGACCTCTTACCCTTATTCTTCCTGCTAAAGCAGGGCTTCCAGAGGAGATAACAAAGAATGGAACAGTTGCAGTTAGAATGCCGGGAGAGTCCTTTGCCTTAAAATTGATTAAGGAACTGCCTTTTCCAATAACAGCGACATCTGCGAATTTATCTCAGATGCCACCTTCAGACTGTATTGAAAAGGTTTTAGAATACTTTAAAGACGAAGAAATAAAGCTTATAATTGATGGAGGCAAACTCTTCGGCATTCCTTCAACCATAATAGATGTAACAGTAAATCCACCACGAATGATAAGAGAAGGAGCAATCAAAATAAAATTATAAAAAGATTTTTTAATTCTTAATCTTCATCGGGCAAGAAAAACTTTTTACCTGCACCACATACAGGACATCTCCAGTCATCAGGTAAATCCTCAAACGGAGTATCTGGAGGGATTTTACCTTTTTTGTCACCCTTTTTAGGATTGTATATATATCCGCAGTTATGTCCTTGACACCTGTAACATTTCATCTTTTTTTCCATATGCCCATCCTCCTTTTTATATATTTTTAACATAATAATAACTACAAAAAATAAAAATCAAGGAAAATCTTAACAGAGGAGTTTTTATAGAAAACCTTTACTATCCTGTCATTACACATACAGTGAAACAATCTCACCTTAGGGTTCTTAAAAAGGCGAGATTGCCTCGTGGCTTTCGCTCTTATCAATGACAGCCAAGAAGCCCATAATTTAGGTATAATATATTCCATGCACATTGTTTACCTGCTACTTGGTTCAAATTTGGGGGATAGAGAAAAAAATTTAGCTGATGCAATAAAACATCTGCAAAAACTTGGGCTTCAAGTTCTAAAAAAATCTTCAATATATAACACTCTCCCTTGGGGGTACACTGAGCAGCCAGATTTTTTAAATCAGGCTATTGAATGTTTGACTAAACTTGAACCTTTAGAACTATTAAAAAGATTAAAGGAAATAGAAAAATCTATGGGCAGGAAGAAAACTGTGAGATACGGACCAAGAATTATAGATATTGACATCATTTTTTATGATAATTTAATTCTAAAAACCGAACAGCTTTCTATCCCTCATCCAAGAATGCATGAAAGGGAATTCGTATTAAAACCTTTATCCGAAATTGCTCCTGATTTTATTCATCCTGAACTGCAATTATCAGTAAAAAGACTGCTTGATAATCTTTAATAGCTTTATTTTAAATTTTAATGGCTAATTTCTTGACTTTTTAGCCTTAAAATTGTCAAAATTTTACAATTTAAAAAAACTTTAGGAGGGTAAGATGAGCGACATTTATGTCATTGGCCATAAGGCACCAGACACAGACACAGTTTGTTCTGCAATCGTTTACGCAGGTATCAAAGGCTACAAAGCCGCAACAGCAGGACCTATTAATGAGGAAACAGAGTTTGCTCTCAAGCAGTTTGGGGTTGCTGCTCCAGAAATGTTAGAAAATGCTGCTGGCAAAACCCTTGTTCTTGTTGACCATAACGAAGAAAAACAAAGGGTTGATGGTGCAGAGAAAATTCTTGCAATCATTGACCATCACAAGATGAATTTCAACTATCCTGATCCTATCTTTGTTCATGTTGAGCCTGTTGGTAGCACAGCAACAGTAATTGCAAAAATGTTTCCAAATGAAGTAAAAGCAAACAAGGCTTATGCAGGACTTCTTCTTTGCGCAATACTTTCCGACACAGTAATATTTAAATCTCCAACCACAACAGAAGAAGACAAAAAAATAGCTTCTGAGCTTGCTGCTGTAGCAGGAATTTCAGATTTAACAAAATTCGGAGTTGAATTAAAGAAAGCAAAAGCAAGCATCAAAGGCAAACCAATTGCTGATGTTGTCCATGTTGACTTCAAAGACTATGACTTCAAGGGCAAAAAAGTCGGAATTGGACAGACAGAAGTTGTTGATATTGAAGAAGTATACGAGCAAAAAGATGCTTTCGTTAAATATCTTGAAGAACTCAAAGCCAGCAAAGGCTATGATATGGTAATCTTTATGGCAACAGACATTGTAAAAGAAGGAACTGAGCTTTTCTATGCTGGAGATGCTTCAATTATTGAAAAAGCATTTAATGTGAAAGTATCCGGACCATCTGTATGGCTTCATGGTGTACTTTCCCGTAAAAAACAGGTTGCACCACCTGTTGAAAAGGTATATTTAGGATAAAATCTCAATGGGTAGCGGGATTTTTCCTGCTACCCCTATCTTTAATATTTCCAGTTAGCTATCTGCTCTTGGTTTATTACCTTTACATCCTTTTACATAATTTTTTATCTTAGTAAACTATATTTCCTGATAAAAACTCCCTTTTTGTCACAAGTCATCTGATATATATCTCCTTCAGGAGATACTCTAATTGGTTGATAGATTTCATGGGGCATTTTCTGCAAAAAGAGCTCTACTCTTCCTAATTCATTGCCTTCTGAAGTAAGGACAACAATGAGTTTTGAGGATTTTGGCTCTTCAATAAGCATTGCTCCAAGATAGATTCTTCCGCTGCAATCGCTCCATATCCCAAGTAGATAATCAACATACATATCAAACTCAACAGTGTATTGCTTCATTATTGAGAATTTCTCTTGAGAATAGTAAATTATAGCAGTAATATCCCCTATCCTATTAGCTGACATCAGATGCTTTCCATCTGGCGTCAAAATCCCTGGAACATTTATCCGCTCAGAAAAAGGCTTTCCTTCAAGGGAAGCTATACGAACTGATCTTACACCTAAATTAAGCCAGACACCAGCCATGTCTCCGCTGTGAATGCTATAAATACCTGTAACTTCTGGAGCGTATGAAACATTTTCACCTTCCAATGGAATGTGATTGATTACTTTACCATCGGGCTCAAGAAAATAAACAGCTTTTTTGACCTGATTGTCAAGCAAAACAATTTTGCCATTAGGTAAAACATCAATATCCATAAATGTTCTAAATGGTATAGGAATTGTCCTTACTCTTTTGCCTTCTTTAAATACCTGAATACGGGAGTTTATCTGATCAAGGATATAGATTTCACCTTTTGCACCAAGATCAAAGCTCATAGGTCCTTCAGGATTAGCTTCCGGTGGAGTAACTATCCCAATGTCATTTGGACCTGAACCAAATTTTGCCCTTACCACCTCTTTTACCGTGACTTTACTTGCCTCTTTTTTTTCTTGCTGTTCTGGATTGTAAGATTTTGCAAAAGTTACATCTGTATAAAGAAAATTTGTGGTAGCCATTATTAAGCTAAAGATAAGGATAAACAATTTAAAAAATTCTTTCATAACCATCTCCTGCTATTTATGAATTCTAATACGATTCTACTATTTTTTCTTTTGACACTTCTCAAGCAACTTCTTTGCCTCTTTTTCGTCTATTCTTAAATTGTAAAGCGGTAAAACATCGTCTTTATAACCATCAATAAGTGGCAGGTTATTTCCATGATGGGGCTTCCAGCCTTGACTCTGAGTATCCGGAATGCTAATTGGGTAGTTGTGCACCTTAATCCAAGTTTTCCAGTTAGCAGATGTAGAAAAGTACAATGGTTTTTGATGATTCTTACGGAAATCCACATAGGCTTTATCAAGTCTATATTCACTATTGTTTAAGACTGAAAAGTGAAAA
>JBEPZQ010000085.1:0-7551 GCA_041640755.1 Thermodesulfovibrio sp.
ATACTGCTATACTTATTCATATACACCTCCGATCTGGGTCTTTAATTTTTAAGCTAAATGTTTATCTATTTTACCCAGATCGGAGCTTTTTAAAAAATTTATTTTGGACAAGAGTGATTTTTTATCTAATTTAAACTATTTTTCTAACACTGTTCAAGAAATTTGATATTTTCATTTAACCTAATTTATTGCAATTCTCACGTTTCATTGCGATTCCGGGCAAAGCGAGAAGGAAGAAAATCTCTCTTTTATGAGATTGCCACGCCTGCCTGACAGCAGGCTCGCAATGACGGGGAAAAATAAATGGCAGGCTCGCTATTACCACCTTTCTCGCCATTGCGAGGGACGAAGTCCCGAGGAATACAAGAAAGAACATGGCAAAGGATGATGCTTCTTTATTTTTAAAGGAGCTGTCAAATATAAATATGGCTTACATCTTATTACGAATGATTTGAGACTGTTGTTTTACCTCGTGTTTTGCTATACTAACTTATATCTAACGAAATACTTATTTTGCAGATGTCGGAGAAATTTTATTGACTTAAATAATTTATTGTTGGTAAAGTATTTATTAAAATCATAAAAGAGAGGAGGGGAGGAGCCGGATGCCCTCTGTGAATGTGAAAAACATGGATTCCTTTGAGGCAGCATTGAAGATGTTCAAGAAGCAGGTTGAAAGGGAAGGGATTCTCTCAGAAATTAAAAAGAGAGAGCATTATGAAAAGCCAAGCGTAAAGAGAAAAAAGAAAGTCCTTGCTGCCAAAAAGAAGCTCGCTAAAAAACTTAAACAAATGGCTAAGTAGTTTGTCTTAAAAAATATTTTATGGAGATTCTGGACATTCCAGAGTCTCCATTTTTTATATTTTAATCTCAATTAGTCGGAGGTTTAGATGAAACTTAAAGATTTTTTCAAGAAAGCTATACAAATTGGAATAGAAAATGATCCAAGAGGCAAAGAAGAAGTTATAAAGGAGTTAGAAAAGAGAAAAAAAGATTACGAGGCTCTTTCTGAGAAAAAAAAGAAATTTTTTGATTTGGAATGCCTTGAAAATCCCTATAGTGATTCAAGAATTCTTTTTGGCTCTGGTGATGAAGAGATAAAAACCATTCTTGCAGGTGTTGATATGGAAGTTGGAGAAGTTGTTCTTGCTGATTCATTAAGAAAAAATGGCACTCAGGTTGACCTCATATTAGCTCATCATCCTGAAGGTAGAGCTTATGCAAAACTTTATGCAGTGATGCACATGCAGGCTGATATTCTTGGTAGATTTGGTGTTCCAATAAATATTGCAGAAAGCCTTATGGAGCAAAGGATAAAAGAAGTTGAAAGAAGACTTATGCCAGTTAATCATACAAGAGCAGTGGATGCAGCAAGATTACTCAACATTCCTTTTGCTAATCTTCATACTCCTGCTGATAATATGGTTGCTACATATCTACAAAGACTTTTTGATGAAAAGAAACCTTATACATTGGATGATGTAATAGAACTTTTGTTAGAAATTCCAGAATATCAAGAGGCAGAGAAAAACAATGCTGGTCCTAAGATTCTTATCGGTAGCAAGGACAGAAAGGCTGGCAAAATTTTTGTGGATATGACTGGTGGAACCGAAGGTTCAAAGGATATTTTCCAAAGCATAGCATTAAGCGGAATTAATACAATTGTTTGCATGCATTTAAGTGAAGACCACCGAAAGGAAGCAGAGAAAAATCACTTAAATGTGGTTATTGCAGGACATATTGCAAGTGATAATTTAGGCTTAAATCTGCTTCTTGACAAAGTTATTGAGGGCGAAGACATAAAAATATTGGAATGTTCAGGTTTTAAGCGCTTTGTCAGACAATAATGTCTTAAATGGATTATCAAAAAATTGTTGAAGAGATTAAAGAAAAGGTTGATATTATTGATTTTATAGGAGAGTTTATTGATTTAAAAAAGACTGGGCAAAATTATAGAGCCCTTTGTCCTTTCCATTCCGAAAAAACTCCCTCTTTTTTTGTAAGTCCTTCAAAGAAAATATGGCATTGTTTTGGATGTGGCAAAGGCGGTGATGTTTTAACTTTTCTTATGGAATACGAAAATGTTGATTTTCATGAAGCCCTTTCAATACTTGCAAAGAGAGCAGGAATACATTTTTCTCCCTCACAAAAAACTCTGTCACCTGTGTCAAAGGAAAAGTTTTATGAAATATACAAAATTGCTGCATTATTTTATTCTGACCAGCTAAAAAAATCCCAAAGGGCAAAAAATTATGTTTTATCAAGAGGTATCAATGAAAGCTCAATTGAGTTATTTGCAATTGGATATGCACCAGATGAAAAGGATGCATTGTATAATTATTTAAAAACGCTAAATTTTGATGATAATTTGATTAGACGCTCAGCATTAGTTTCAAATAATTACGATTTTTTCAGAGACAGAATTATTATTCCAATTCATGATTCAACAGGAAGGATTATAGGTTTTGGTGGAAGACTCATAGAGCAAAAATCAGAGCTTCCCAAGTATATAAATTCCCCTGATACGACGATATTTAAAAAAGGAGAAAATCTTTTCGGATTTTGGCAGGCAAAAAAATTTATCAAAGAAAAAGGCTATGCTACACTAGTGGAAGGTTATATGGATGTTATTCTATGCCATCAGTACGGCTTTAAAAATGCTGTTGCACCGCTGGGCACTGCAGTTACTCTTGAGCAGTTAAGAAAAATTAAGAGGATTACCAATAAACTTCTTTTTCTATTTGATAGCGATGAGGCTGGAATCACCGCAGCTGAGAGAAGCTTAGTTCCTGCGTTTCAGTTAGGTTTCATTGTTAAAATAGCTTTGTTGAGAGAAAATGAAGACCCTGCAAGTATTCTGCAAAGGGAAGGTGCAAATTCATTAAAAAATTATATTGTTCGCGCTTTCTCTCCAGCTGAGCTTTTTATAGAAAAGAGGAAAAAAAAGAATCTGACAGAAAGAATTCACGACTTTCTCAGTATTCTTGGCTACTTAAAAGATTCCATATACACAGATCAGCTTTTAAAAGAACTTTCTGAAAAGACAGATATAAGCGAGATGTCTCTCAGAGACGAACTAAAAAAAGTCAGGACTGAAGCAAAACAAAATAAAGAAATGAGCAGCTTTTCAAAGGAAATTCTTCTTAATGAAGAAGAGTTTTTACTAAGGCTTATGTTAGCTCATCCAGAAAAGATAAATTACATTTTACAGTTTATAAGTATTGAGGATTTTGAAAACAATCTTGTAAAAAATCTCATACTTACAATAAAAAAACTCTATGAAGATGGACAGTATTCTTTGGAAAAATTTTTAAATCTTCTTGACCAAAAAGAAAAGGGCTTTATATCAAAATTAATTATGATATCTGAGATTGAAGAAAACAGTCTTGAAAAACATATAACTGATTGTATTAAAAGGCTTTCAATAAAGACAGTTGATAAAAAAATAAAGGAAGCTGCAAAATTAGGTGATGAAAAATCACTCTATGAACTAATCAGAAAAAAGAAAATTTTACTGGAAAAAAACAATGAAAGAGAGTGATGATTTTTTTGATTTTACAAACGAAAATGATGATGAATTAACAAAAGATGACGATTACATTGGAACTGATACGCTGAGTGCTTATTTCAAAAGCATTGCTAAGTTCTCAGTTCTCTCAAGAGAAGAAGAAGAGCTTCTCAGCAAAACCATTGATCAAAAAAAGACAGAGCTCATAATAAAACTTCTTCAAATTCCATTCGTTCAAAGAAAGATATATGAGCTAAGCGAAATTTTTTCCAAAAATCCCGAAAAAGCGATTGAATTGATAGAAGATGACCAGATAGAGCTTGAAGACATAAAGGAAAAATTCATTATAGTCTCAGAAATCATTAAGAAGATTATGCGAAGAAAGAAAACTCCAAAGGAAGTTTTAAAGAAAGTTTTTGACATCCCATTAAAAGATGAACTTTTATCAATGTTTGTTGAGGAGCTATGTCTATTTAGCGAGCAAATACAGAATGGTGCTGATTTGCAATCAATAACAGGGATGCCAAATAACGAATTTATTAAAATTTTTAAATTGATTAAGCAAATATGCAATGAATATACAGAGGCGAAGAACAGATTAATAGAGGCTAATTTAAAACTTGTTGTAAGCATTGCTAAAAGGTATTTGGGAAAGGGACTCAATCTTGAAGATTTAATTCAAGAGGGAAATATAGGTTTGATGAAAGCTGTTGATAAATTTGAATATAAAAAGGGATTTAAGTTTAGCACATATGCTACATGGTGGATAAGACAGTCAATAACGAGGGCTGTTGCTGACCATTCCAAAACAATTAGAATCCCAATTCATGTAATAGAGAATGTTAACAAAATTAATAGAATTTATAGGGAAAATGTTAATTCAGAAGGGAATGCGGATTTAAGTAATATTGCTCAGCAACTTCATATTTCAGTTGAAAAAATTGAAGAGATTATTACGATATGCAAAGACCCAGTATCGTTAGAGACGCCTTTTGGAGAAGATGATTCATTACTTAAAGAATTCATAGAAGATCCAAATTCTCCTAATCCCTACGAAGAAACAGTTCATGAAGACATGAAATGTTGTATTAATAAAATGTTTGAATTCTTATTGCCTAAGGAAAGAGAGATTTTAATAAAAAGATATGGATTAGATGGAGATAAACCAAGAAGTCTTGATGAGGTAAGCAGAATTTTTTCCGTTTCAAGGGAAAGGATAAGACAGATAGAATTAAGAGCAATAAAAAAACTTAGGAGACTGTCTAAACTCAAGTGGTTGAGGGATTTTATCAGAGAGTCTTGACTAATAAGCCTTTCTAAAGTTATAGTATTCAAAGAAGCTTGTTAAATAAGGGCCCATAGCTCAGCGGCCAGAGCTACCGGCTCATAACCGGTTGGTCCCAGGTTCGAATCCTGGTGGGCCCATTCCTAAAAAGGAGATATTTAAAAGAGGATGGAGGTTTTAAATACCCTTATCAGCCTACAAGAAATTGATTCTCAAATCATTCATTTAAAACATCAACTTGAAGCTTTACCTGCGGAAATTAAAAAATTTGACAAACTGATAGAAGATTTAAACAAGCAGTTTGAAAATGAAAAGAAGAAACTGACCAGTTTAGAGAAGAAAAAGAAAGACAAAGAAAGAGAGATAGAAGATTTTCACGAAAAAATAAAAAAACTCAAAGAAAAAACCTCCCAAGTAAAAACTAACAAAGAATATCAGGCATTGCTCAGCGAGATAGAAACAGTTGAAGAAAATTTAAAGAAAGAAGAGGAAAATCTGCTGCTTATTCTCTATGAGTTTGATGAAATAAAGAAAATTATAAAAGACGTGGAAAAAGAATTTGATGAAAGAAAAAAAGAGATTGAATTGCAGAAAAAAGAGATTGATGAGACAACTAAATTAATTAATCAGAAAATTGATGCTCTACTTGAAAGCAGAACAAATCTTATAAAAGATTTGCCAAAGGAATATTACAATGAATACAAAGAATTAATGAAGAAACATAAAGGCTTGGCAGTTGCTGAAGTTAAAAATTCAGTATGTCAGGGATGTTTTTTACATATCCCTCCGCAACTTTATGTAGAAATTAAACTTAACCAATCTATTCATTATTGTCCTCAATGTGGAAGAATTCTTTTTTATCGCAAGGAACAATCAGAGGAAGAAAAGGTCTCAACTGAATGACAGCAAAACTATTCTGTGATGGCGCATCAAGGGGAAATCCCGGTGATGCAGGAATTGGCTGTTTAATTCTCTATAACGGAAATGAAATAAAAATCTCAGAGTATATTGGAAAAACAACAAATAATGTTGCCGAATACACAGCTCTCAGTAGGGGACTTGAAGAATCTTTAAAGGCAGGTATTACTGAGATAGAAATTTTTTCAGACAGTGAACTACTTGTGCTTCAGTTAAAGGGAGTTTATAAAGTAAAAAATCAGAAACTTATTCCTTTGTACATGCGAGTTTTAGAGCTCTTAAATCAATTTAAAAAATATCAGATAGTGCATGTATACAGGGAGGAAAATACTGTAGCGGATAAACTTGCCAAAGAAGCCTCATTCGGTAAAAGTAGTATTGTCTTCGTCAAATAATATCCCATCCAGCATTCTAAATCTTTTTGTTGACATTTTAGCAATGGCTTCGTTGTGGGTAACGATTATAATGGTGGTTCTGTTTTCATCATTTATTTTTCTAAATAAATCAAAAAGTTCCATTGCTGAGCGGGAGTCAAGATTGCCTGTTGGCTCATCCGCAAGAACAATTTTGGGTGAATTAAATAATGCCCTTGCCACAGCTACTCTCTGTTGTTCGCCCCCAGAAAGCTCACCGGGGCGATTATGTGCTCTTTCATGAATTCCAAGTTTTTTTAAAAGTTCATATGCCCTATCTTTAAATTCAGATTTTTTTATCCCCCTATCTACTTTTGAAATTAAGCCAGGCATTATTACATTTTCAATTACACTAAACTCAGGTAAAAGATAATGAAACTGAAAGATAAAGCCAATAAATTTATTGCGGAAATAGGATAGGGATTCATCAGACAGTTTTAAAGGCTGAATATCCTCATTATTGAAATTATATACAATTTCTCCTGAAGAAGGTTTCTCCAAAGTTCCAATAATGTGAAGAAATGTGCTTTTACCAACACCTGAAGCTCCTGTAACAGCAATGATGTCTCCTTCTGTGGCAGTAAAGTCAATTCCTTTTAAAACTTCAATTTTTCCAGCCTTTGATGAGTAAGTTTTTTTAATGTTTTTTGTTATCAGTATCTTTTTCAACATCTTTTTTGAATGGTTTTCCAAATTCGTCAATTTTCTTCAGCACGCCTTTGTGAATATCGTCCGCCTTGTCAGCAGCATAATGCATGGCTTTTTTGATAATTCCAGTGGTTTTATCGCCTATATCACGAATTTTTTCACCTCCAAAAAGCACAGCAATGAATAAAAAGACAACTAAAATGATAATACTCAAGCAACCTATGTTTCTTATAAATTTAAACATCACTCATACCTCAAAATTTCTACAGGATTTAATTTTGCAGCCCTATGGGCAGGATAAACTGTTGAGATAAGACTTATTATTAATGCAGATGCTGATATTAACAATACATCCTTCAATTTCACCTTAACAGGCAATTTGCTAAGATAATAGACATCTGCAGGCAATTTCACTATGTCATAGGTTTTAATGATTTCGCATAATGCAAGCCCCAAAAATACACCGATGATTGTTCCAATAACTCCTATTAAAAAACCCTCAACCATAAAAATAGATTTTATTAACCTATCAGTTGCTCCCATTGATTTTAGTATAGCAATATCTCTCTGTTTTTCTACTACATTTACCATAAGCATACTTATTATATTAAATGAAGCCACAAGAATTATGAGTGTAAGAATGACGAACATGGCAAATTTTTCAAGTTTTAAGGCTGAAAAAAGATTTCGATTCATTTGCATCCAGTCTTTAACATAATAAGCATCTCCGAGTTCTTTCGTAAGATTTTGACTTACAATGTTTGCTTTATAAACATCCT
>JBEPZQ010000086.1:0-521 GCA_041640755.1 Thermodesulfovibrio sp.
CTTCCTGGAAATTGTTTAAGTCCAATGATAGCTCCAATCGGAAGACCTATTAAAGTTGCAATAATGAGAGCTCCACCTGAAACTTTAAGTGAAAGAACAATTATGCTAAGGAGCTCTCTGTCAAGGTTTACAATTAGATTGAAAGCTTGTTTGAATGATTCTATTATAAAGTTCATTTTGCATTAGGAATAAAGAGTTGATTTCCGTATTTATCTTTAAATGATGCAATTGCTGATTGTCCTTCCTTTGATGTTATCCATTTTATAAATTGCATTGCTTCATTATATTTTACATGTTTATGCCTTTGTGGATTAACTGCCATGACTGAGTATTGATTGAAAAGAATAGGGTCACCTTGAAATAAAATTGTAAGCTCAATCCTGTCCTTTACAGCAAGCCATGTTCCCCTGTCAGTAAGTGTGTATGCTTGCTTTTCATTTGCAATTCTTAGAGTTTTCTCCATTCCGTGTCCTGCCTCAAGATACCATCTCTTTCCATTTGGTTCAATGCTTGCTTTTTTC
>JBEPZQ010000086.1:531-7404 GCA_041640755.1 Thermodesulfovibrio sp.
CCCTTGAAACAAAAAGACTTTCAGCGTCTGAAATTCTCTTAAATGCATCTGAGGCATTTTTTTGCATACCTTACTTTTGCAGGATCAGATTTAGGTCCAACAATTATAAAGTCGTTGTAGCAGACTTCATGCCGATTAACAAAATAGCCCTGCTTGACTGCCTCAATCTCAAGTTCCTTTGCATGAACAAACAATGCATCAGCATCTCCCCTTTTACCCATCTCAATTGCTGCCCCTGTTCCCCTTGCAACAACCTTAACCTTTATACCTGTCTTCTTTTCAAATATTGGCAAAATATGATTCAACAATCCAGAATTTTCAACAGATGTAGTCGTCGCAAGAATAATTGTTTCAGCGGCGTATAAAGGATTTAATAATAACATGAAAAATAACAAAACTAAAATAAGATTCATTTTTTAGCCTCCTACAAAATTTTAATGTTCAATTTTTTATTTTTATATAAATCTAACATTTTTTGCAAATTGTTTTTTATATCGTAAAGATAAGCCTTTTTTTGTGCATTTACTGATATTTGGTTATACATATTTTTATCCTCAATCAAGAGTTTTATGTATTTTGCCATTTCATTAACCATTTCTGGCTTTTCTACAATAAACCCGTCTTTCATATGTTCAATAATTTCAGAAGCACCAGCAAGAGATGTTGTAATTACTGGTAATCCACATGCAATTGCTTCAAGAACAACCAAGCCAAATGGTTCATACATTGTAGGAAATATAAATATATCTGATGCAGAGTAGTATTTTTCTATTTCTTTTTGGGGTCCACAAAAAATGATTCTTTGGTTTTTTATGAATTTTTCATACTTTTTTGGATTTCCCTTACCTACAATTAAACCACAGATTGGATGTGGTACTCTTTCAATTGCCTGAATAAAGTATTTTACACCCTTTCTTTCAAATCCTGAACCAACAAAAAGTGCGACAAGATCGCTTTCTTTAATATTGTATTTCTGCCTAATTTCTTTTCTGTAATTTTCATTTTTTTTAAATTTTGTTGTGTCAATTCCATTGTAAATTACAACAATATCTTCAGGATTAACTGAGTAGTGCTCAATAAGATTTTTTTTTACAAGTTCTGATATTGCAATAATTTTTTTGTATTTATGTTTTTTATACATTAAATACTCTGCCAAAAGATACCATTGATGAAAAGGATTAAGAAGAATAGAAAGTTTTTTTAGCAAATTTATTCTTTGCATCCTTTGTTTGAGCCATTCTTTATGAACACCATCACCAGCTCTGATAATATCTTGAAAAAAAGTTTTTTCGTGGGATTGAATAATTTGAAAATTTTTTGATTTTTTAACAGCAATAGAAGAAAAAATAGAGAAGCTTATTTCTCTTAAAAAAGAGGGAAAAGGAATTGTAAATACTTTATGAACTTTTATATTTTTTTCAGATTTTCCACTCCATTTTCTGCAAAATATGTGAACTTCCCAACCAAGTTCAACTAATTTATTAATCAATTCCCTTAGATATGTTTCTCCACCAAATGGAGTATATTTTTTTCTAATAATTGCAATTTTCATATTTTACCATCTAAAATTTTAAGAGATATTTCAAGTACATCAGACACTTTAATATTTCTTACGCATCTAAAAGACTTATCGCATTTTCTTCCAATGCAGTGTTCGCAACGGGGAGCACCTCTTAAAACAAAAGATTTTTCACTTGTTGGTCCCCATCTTCTTTCATCTGCTGAGCCAAAAAGAGCAATTGTTGGAATATTAAATAATGATGCAAGATGCATTGGACCGGAGTCATTTCCAATAAAAAGATTTACTTTACTCATTAAAGCACACAATTCACCTAATGAGAGTTTTCCTGTAAGATTGATTATTCTATCATTAGGCATTTTTATTTCAGTTGCCTCATTTTTGGATCCTATGCAATAGACTGTTGCTTTTGATGAAAGATTTTCAGCAACTTTTAAAAAATTTTCTAAGTCCCATCTTTTATAAATTTTTCCAGCCCAAGGATGAATGCATACTGTTTTATTATTATTGAGATTAATTTTTTTACTTAGATTTTCAATCCATTCTTCCTTTATTTTAGGTTGAGGAAGTGGAACAACATTAAACCCTAAAGATTTAACCAAAGAAAGATAGAAATTTCTTTTATGAAAATAATCATTATTCTTGATTTCTATTTTTATGTTGTAAAGATAACTTCTATCTCCTGTTTTCAGTCCTATTCTTTTCTTTGCTCCAGATAAAAAAGCAAGCAAAGCACCGGTTTGCCTGCCTTCAAAGTCAATAGTAATATAGGGAGCAAGATTTCTTAATTTTGCAATTAATTTAGTAGTTAACAATATTTTTTGGTATAAATCAGATTTTTTAATTTTTTCACGGGCAAAGGGAATGATTTGTTTTTTTGAAAAGAACATTTCAGGTATATCAATGAATCTTTCATCTACAACAATATATTTTTCAAATTCTTTTAAAGCTTCATTCAATGAGTATAAAGCAGACATTGAAACAATTAGATTTCCCAAATGTTTTTCAGGAATCAAAATTAAAGCATTTTTCATTTTTGTTTTTCCAGTATGTTTACTCCCATAGCAACTATTACTGCTAACCAATGAAGTGATTTGTATGCATCAAATAAACCAATAAAGATGAAATTAAAGATAATTACAGAAGATAAAGCCAAAAATATGTAAGAATGTCTTTTTTTCACTAAAGCTTCATATAAAAATTTATAGCTTGAATAAAAAACTGTCAATACATAAAAAATTAACCCTACTATTCCTGTATGAAATAGCATCCTTAAAAACATACTATGATGACCTTTCCAATCTGGTGGTGTTGTTCCTATACTTTTAAATAACTCTTCATTGTTAACAAAACTGTCACCCCATCCCCATCCTAATAGCGGCTTTTCTTTAAAAGCTAATAAAATTTTTTCCCATATTGTAGTTCTATATGTTAATGTAGTTAAATTTTGAGAGAATGAATGAATTTTTGCTTGGAAAACAGGAACGAATAAATATGAAGCAAAGATTAAAAATAAAAGTCCTATAGTGGTTGGAATTAGATACTTTTTTAGACTAATATTTTCAATTTTTTTTATACCTAAAAACCAAAATAAGGTGAATAAGATGAAAGCTGCTAAGCCAATTCTGTAAGATGAAAATATGTATGCTATAGTTGAAAGAATAATTAAGCAAATGCAAAGAGTTTTGAAAGACTTATTTGGAGTTTTTAAAAAAGCATAAATTACGAATGGGAAATAAAACAAAATAAAATAGGGAAATCTATTTGGTCCTGCATATAAAATAAAAGTATTGGAACTCATTAAACTACAATTGTTTACGAAAAAGAATGTATATAAGCCTGACAAGACAATAACAGTTAAAGAGAATGCTGCAGAGTAAGCTATAAAGTTTATTTTTTTAACATCTTTTATTGCAGAAGCAAAAATTGTAAAACCTAACAGAGCTTTTAAGGGTTCACTTTTTATTTGTGATAGAGTTTCTTGTGGATTAAAAGAATAAAAATAAGAAATCCCAATTATGGAAATCATGGCATAAAAAAATAAACTAATAGGGTTAATTAGAGTTATTAAGTTTGCATTCTTAATATTTATTAACCAACATACAAAAGCTGAAAACAATGCAATGGTTCTTAATGTTTCCATTTTTGAGAAAAAAAGTGTTGAAAAGTAAAAAACTAAAAGAATAAAAATTACTTTTTCTATCATTTCTCCAATTCTGTTATTAACCACCGTTTATAGAATCTCCTTTTTCAGAATTTCCATCATTTGTTTTATTCTAATTTCATATGTATGTTCTTTTAAAATTTTTTCTTTTCCTTTTTCAGCTATTTTTTTTCTTAATGTTTCATTCTTTATGTAAAATCTTATTTTATCAATCATTTCTTCCTTATCATTAAAAGTTTCTAATTCTTCTCCAATTTTAAACATTTCTTCTATGCCATTTACGTATCTACACAGATAAAATGCACCACATCCCATTGATTTGTACAATCTATCACTCATAGATTTTTTTATATGAGGCATTGAATCAACTCCTAAATATATTTTTGACAATATACAAGCTTTAGCATAATCTTCTCCCCAAATTATTCTTCCACCATATGATTTGTTCAATTTACTTAATAAAAGAGGAATAGTAGTTATTTTTCTTGGCAGATGAGGTCCCCACCATTTAACCTTAAATCCTTCTTTTATAATTCTTTTCAAATATTGTCTTCTTATTAAATATTGTGGTTTTGAGCCCAAATTTCCAATATGAGTGACATCGCAACTGAATGTTTTAATGTCTTCTGGAGTAATTTTTGATATTTTAAATAAATCAGGTTCAAATGCTTGAGTAAGCCAAAAGCTTTTTGGATTATATTTTTTAAACTCTTCCACAAGTCCTTCTGACATAGTAAAAAAGATATCAGAAATTTTAACATAAGGAATTAGCCAATCAGGTATCACAGGGTCAGGATACCACATTACAATTGGAATCTTGCCTTTTATTTTTTCTAAAGCTTCAACATTTAAATCATCTTTAGTAAACAAAAGAAAATCAGGTTGGCAGAATTTGATTATTTCTAAAATATCTTTTTTTTCATTAGTTGCTAATGTATAAACTATATATTCATTTTTTTCAAATCCTAATTTATAAGCATGAGAAATATCCCATGGTTTGGAAAAGCCTGAGGCTAAAAGAACTTTCATAGCATTTCCTTTTTTTCCAAAATTTCTAAAAATAAATTTTCATATTGTTGAGCTATATTTTTGATAGAAAAAATTTCTGCTCTTTTCTTTGCTTTTAAGGATAAGTTTTTTCTTATTTCTTCAGAATTAATCAATGTTACAAGAGTCTCTCTCAGACTTTGCGGGTTTTTAGGTAAAAAGTATAAAGCAGAGTCTTCTAAAACTTCAATAAGAGGTGAAATTTTAGATGCTGCTACTGGTAATCCTGATGCTATAGCTTCAATAACTGCTACGCCAAAACCTTCCCATAAGGAAGGAAAGCAAAAAATATCAATTGCTTTATGGAAAATAGGAATCTTTGATTGTTCTAAATTGCCCAATAAAAATAATTCCACCTTGTTTTCCGTTGCTTTTTTTTGTAAATAATTTTTTAGTTCACCATCACCTGCAATAGCAACGGATATATTTTTTAAATTAGAAACTCCTTCTATTAAATACTCATGTCCTTTTTGTGGATGCAATCTTCCGACTGTACCAATAATGATTTTGTTTTGGGGTAGATTAAATAATTCTCTTGCTTTGTTTTTATTTATATCAATATTAAAATTCTCAATAGGAATGCCATTGTAAATTATTTTTATTTTTGATGGATTAACTTTGTCATATTTTATAATATCTTTTGCAACACTTTGAGATACCGCAATAAGATAGTCCGAAAATTTGGATAGATGATAGTTAAAAATTCTTCTATGTAATTTTGGCTTTTTAGGTGATATATAAAGGTTATGAAAGCTTGGTAAAATAACAGGAACTCCTGCAAGTATTCCAGCAATTCTTCCATATAAGTTGGCATGATATTGATGGGTTCTAAGAGTATCTATTTTTTCCTGATTTATCAAATTATAAATTTTTAAAACAGCTTTAAAATCAAATCCATGTTTTTGCATTCTATTTAATATGTAAACTTTAATTCCTTTTTCTTTAATTTTTTCAGCAACTTCACCTCCTTCTTTAATGCAACAAACTATAGGAATAAATTTTTCTGAATAGTTAATTATTTCATTATATATCATCCATTCAACGCCACCTGAAGGTAATTTGGAGACTACGTGAAGGACTTTAAATTTTTTCATTTTGCAGTTTTTCTAATTGATAAAAGGTGTGGAAAAAATTACCCATATCATAACATCTATACCCAAGATTAATAAGTTCATAACAAAGTACTTTACCGCCAGGTCCTCCTGCTAATAAAATTACAGTATTTGTAGCTGGCAAATCGTTATAATTTATTAATTGAAGAATTTTACTTTTAATTTCATTTAAAACATCAAACATATTCTTATCAGGAATTTTTACAAACCAAACTTTTTTATCCAAATTTTTATTTTTAAACCAATTAAAATACTCGTTTGAATTATGAACCATGATAATATTTTGAAAATCTTTCCATAATAACTCAATTTTTTCATATGGCAATGTGACTTCTGAAGCTCTAAACATATCTGTTTCAGGATATGGCAAGGATGATTTTTCAATTTTATATTTCCAAAGTAAATATCGCATAAAACGCCATATTCCAAAGGTACCCCTTCTTTTAAGTTCTTTAATGTCAGCAGTTAAATTCCAATTTGTTAAAGCCATAAGATAAGGGCTGTTTTCAGAATAATTTTTCCAAATTTCTATAAGTTTTTTTCTTAATTCTTTTCTGTATTCTTGCGTTCCCATATCAAGTCCAACTATTATTTCAGATTCACCATTTCCAAATCTAATAAGAGATTTTTTAGTTTTTAATAATAAATCAAGAGATTCTTCTGCAGATAATGCATTATATTTAAAACCTCTTTTGAATAATAAATTAAAGATAATTACTTTTAACTTGTTAAAACGATAAAAAATTCTCTTTTTTTTTAAAATTGGTTCTTTAGGTCTTTCGCTTTTTATTATTGTAATAGTCGGATTTTTCATAGTAATTATAGTTTGAGATTGTTTTACATTTGTTATTTAATTTTGATATTATAAATAATAATCTCAAATTGATGCAAATTATAGTCTAAAAAAGGATTTTTTAATTTTTATGCGTTTTATTAGAAAATTATTTAATGTCATTGCTGTCCAAAATAATCTAAACTCATAAAAAACATCCGCATAAAATAAGACTTTTGGACAAGAAAATTTGCTTTTT